>DASYQG010000676.1:0-3261 GCA_036005825.1 Chitinophagaceae bacterium
ATGATAACCTTACCCTCTTTATTTACATATCCATGCTTACCATCTTTTTCTACAAGTGATAAACCACAGGCTATTTCGTTTACACTTCCATATTCTTTTGCCCATTTTTGTGCCGTGCCCCAGATGCCCATAAGTAGTAGAGCCGGGATCACGAAGATCTTTTTCATACCAAATATATTTTAGGGGTTGAAAAATGCTTTTACGCTTTTCAAGGTAGTTTCATTACAAAGAAGGAGAGATGATTTTGAGCAGCTGGTAACTTGATTTTGAGATTTCAGTTAATCAATTATAAAGCAGGAATGAACTTATTTCGGATAACCAGGTCTTGGAAAAGTCCGTTTGAATGGTTTTACCGTCTTTCAGTATTTCAAATACATTTTTTATGCCCAGCAATTTATCCAAATGTCCGCCGCCTGAAGGATTTGCATTGCTGATATAAACTCTTTCTTTTATCCACTGTGGGTATAATTTAAGAAGAACAGAAATAAGATCGATGCCAAAAGCTACGGGACGAAATTTATTTATGTCAGTTAAATTCAGTTCAAGCCCGTAACATGTTTCGTTTTTATATAAACTATCTGAGGGTATATAAGAGCAGGGTTTCAAATCAATGCCAGTGACATTTTTGTTTTTCAATGCCATTTGCAGTTCTTCAGCATTTATCCATGGCGCACCGAATTGCATAAACGGCTTGTCAGTTCCGCGGCCTTCATTTACAGTAATGCCTTCTAATAACCCCATGCCTGGATAAACCAGTGCGGTTGAGATATTTTGTATCGCCGGCGATGTTGGATAAAAATCGTTCGAAATTCGATCCCGATCCCAGTTTTTTACTTGAACAATTCTCAGATCAAGCCCTTTCACTTTCTTATTGGAAAAATAGTTTGCTAACTCTCCTAATGTGCAGCTATGCCTTATCGGAATTGACCAACGTCCAATAAACGATGTACAATTCTTTTCATCAAGTATCGGGCCTTCGGCCATTTCCAAATTTCCACCAATTGGATTGGGTCTGTCTAAAATGATCAATTGTTTATTATACTTTGCGCAGGCTTCCATTACATAAGTCATTGTCCACAGATAAGTATAAAACCGGCAACCGACATCGGGAATATCAAACAAGACAATATCAATATCTTTAAAGTCCTCTTCGGTCGGCATTAAACGATCCCCATATAAACTGATTATTGGCAATGCTGTTTTTATATCAATAGCATCTTTTTGATAAACCCCATCTTCACCTTTAACTGAAATGCCGTGCTCAGGCGAAAAAATTTTGACAAGGTTAAATCTCTTTTCTGCTAATGCTAACCTACTTAATATTCTTCCCGAAATAAATGCTGCATTATTTGTAACTATTGCAAATCTCGAATTCTTATTCACTTCAGGATCTTGTATAAAAACATCAATGCCAGGAATTACTTGCTGCATAATGCTAAGTTCTGAATATTTAAACTCATATTCCTAGCTCATCAGGATTCCATAATTTCACCATGAAAAATTTATTTATGGCAATCCGCATCTTTATAACCGGCGGCACTTTTGATAAAGAATATAATGAGCTGAACGGACAGCTATATTTTAAAGACACACATTTAAATGAACTGCTTGGATTGGGAAGGAGCCTTGTACCCGTAGAAATAAGGACATTGATGATGATCGATAGCCTTGAAATGACCGACCAGGACCGGGAATTGATTGCTCACCAATGCAATCATTGCGAAGAAGACCAGATCGTGATCACTCACGGTACCGATACAATGGCCGATACTGCAAAAATGCTTGCGGGAAACGTAAAGAATAAAACCGTGGTGCTTACAGGCGCTATGATCCCGATAAAATTTGGCAGCAGCGACGGACTTTTTAATCTTGGCAGCGCATTGGCATTTGCACAAACACTTTCCCATGGAGTTTATATAGCTATGAATGGCCGATATTTCAATTGGGATAATGTAAGGAAGAATAAAGAAACAGGAGTGTTTGAAGAAGTGAAGTAGTCATTCAGATTTTACGATATCATGAATTAATATTCGATGAATATAACCAGTACGTAACCCCCAAATTTGATAATGATTTTTGGGGCTATAAAACTCAACTAAAGTACTATCCTTTAAATATTTTCTAATATAAATTGTGTCACCATCTCCAAGACCGTTTTGATAAGGAAAATTAATAGTTGCATACTTATTGTCCTTTAACTGTTCATCTATATAATATAAATACTCCTTTTTGTATTTTAAGCTTTTGATAAAAAACACTGGGACTCTATTTCGATTATTAGGAAAATATGCAATTTTTTGTGGAAAGGTTTTGGTTTGGTGATTTAGTATTAAAGTATATACAGTAGAATAAATAGCACCTAGCAATGAGAACACAACAACCCAAATAATAAATTTAAAACTATGCTTCATTTTTTAAAGTTATTATCACTTTTCCAATAAATGCGCAAAACCCTGGTCCGGATAATATCCTTTTAATGGCGCAAAAAACTCAATGATTCTTCTAAAATCTGAAGCCTCATCATCAGTAGTGTAAAAAGGCTCCGATACACTCAATTCCTTTTTTGAATAATCAAGACCTACCATTACAATAGGGACATTAGCCTGTTTGGCGATATAATAAAACCCGGTACGCAACTTATCAACCTTTTTTCTTGTCCCTTCTGGTGACAATGCAATAACTAAATTCTCAGCATTATTGAATTTTTCTACAACCTGTTCAACTACTCCCTGTTTACTGAAACGATCAACCGGTGTACCTCCCAGCCAACGGAATATAAAGCCAAACGGCCCTTTAAATAACTCGGCTTTGCCAAGATATTTCCCATGTTTTATTTTCAGAACACTCCTGGCTGCAATGCCAATTGTAAAATCTTTCCAATGAGTATGCGGCGCCACAATGACAACAGCTTTCTTTAAATGATTGGGGAATTCATTTATAGCTTTCCAGCCTTCCAGTTTCAGGTATAGTTGCCAGAGAAATCGCATATAACACCAAAGTAATTAAAACTCTTTTATAGCATCTGCATCATGATCATCACTCATTATATAATTGATATTGGGTAGTTGTACATGTGATGATATAGAGATCAAACAAAGGATAAGAAGCCGGCAAAGCATGATGAATCGTTTGATTGAAGTTAAATATTATCCACAATCATGAATAATCTATTAAATAAATGGCTTTGTTATGAGCATTATATTAAGTTTATAATTAAGTTTACATTGTTTAATCTATAAAGATTAACTAATTCCATTAGAT
>DASYQG010000677.1:0-4376 GCA_036005825.1 Chitinophagaceae bacterium
CTTATAATGGGGCAAACAGGTGATGCAGCAACACAGGCGAATATCCGTAAAGAACTATATCTTGATCAGCCAAAGTGGAAACAATTCTTTTATTACGTAAATGATGTTTCCCCGATCTCCATACATTCCTCAAATGACATAAAAGAGAAAAAGTTAAAAGGAGTTTTTATTGGAGGGGAGAATAAGATCGGATTAAAAGTTCCTTATCTCCGAAAATCATATCAAACTAAAAAAGACGTCAGTAGCTTATTATCGGAAGCTTTGCCGGGAACATTGATCCTTGCACTTGCTGCCATGTTAATTGCAGTTCTAATTGGGGTTCCGTTAGGAGTGATTGCGGCAGTTAAAAAGGGATCATGGATGGATACGTCATCAGTTTTTGCAAGTATAGTGGGCATATCGGCGCCATCTTTTTTTATGGGGATCATCATCGCCTATATTTTTGGGTTCCTGTTATCAGACTGGACCGGTTTGCATATAAATGGGAACTGGTTTGATGTGGATGAGATAACCGGTGAAAGAAAATGGACGCTTCACAATCTTATTTTGCCTGCTTTCACTTTGGGCATTCGACCGCTGGCGATCATTACCCAACTTACACGCAGCGCTATGCTTGATGTGTTGAGCCAGGATTATATCCGTACTGCTTATGCAAAGGGTTTGGGTAAAATGAAAGTGATCTGGAAACATGCCCTGCGTAATGCCTTGAACCCGGTAATAACTGCAGTTACCGGTTGGTTTGCGGAACTTCTTGCAGGAGCATTTTTTGTCGAATACATTTTTGGGTGGAAAGGTATTGGTAAAGTAACCGTTGATGCCCTGGAGAAACTCGATTTCCCGGTTGTAATGGGCTCTGTTCTTATCTCGGCCACATTCTTTATTATCATCAATATACTTGCTGATATTCTGTACGGTGTCGTTGACCCAAGAGTCAGGATTCAGTAATATTTTAGCCAATCAAACTTTACAATTTCATTACATCCCTTTCATTCTATCTTCATTTCTAAAACTGAAATTTGTGGTTACTAACATTCTGGGCTAAAAAAATATTTGGAATATTTTTTGCACAATGACAGCGATCAGACTTTTTCCCCGGAATTTATTCGTAAATTGAAAAGACTCTGGATTTGTAGGCGCAAAAAAGATTACTAAACCTATTAAACCTGAAGCGTATGGAAAAAATAACTTCAATTCTTGCCAAAAAGGAACTTCATTTCCACACGGTATCTCCTGGTTCTTCGGCAGATGCAGCACTCAGTCGCATGTGTCATGAAAATATAGAATACCTGATAGTGATGGACGATGGACAATATGTTGGACTTCTTACGGAACACGACATTGCAAGTAAAGTTGTAATTACTAACAGGCAACTTACTAAGACGAAGGTGAGTGACATCATGAACAAAGGGTTACCGGCAGCAACTACGGACGACACAGTTGAAACATGTATGCAATTGATGCGTCAACATCATGTTCGTTATCTACCCGTTTTTGAAATCCATTCTTTCCGCGGTATTGTGTCGTCAGAAGATATATTGGAAGAAGCAGTGTATAACAGGATGGAAATTTTTGACACGGTAGTTAAAAGAGACAACCGTTTTGGAGTTCTTACTTAACAACTATTTCTTTTATTACTTTTTTACCTAAAGCTTCATTCACACGAAGCTTTATTTTTTCTTTCTGGAAGATCAGCTCTTGCTTTAATGGTGCTACATGAGTTGTAATGAAAAGGGTGTCGTTAATAATTTTTATTTCTTCCGTATACCTGGCAATAGTTTTGCCCATGATATTTTCCCATACATCACCGATCTGCAATGCCTGAATAGAACCTCTGATACGGCTTTGTTCCAAAAACTTATCAATAGCATCTCCGATTGAATATTCACCCATAGGGCAAAGTTAAAAGTTAAAAATTGAAAGTTGAAAGTTATGTCAAGGTCAAACCTTCATCCTTTAACTTTCGACCTTCAACGTGATAGATTGATAGTTTATAGGTAAAGTTTCCAGGTGTTGTGAAAGTCTTTCCTGATTTGTATCTGTAATAAAAACCTGGCCATTGTTTTCAATACAAACACGGCGAAGTAAGTTCGCGATACGGTCTTCATCTAATTTTTCAAATACATCATCCAATAAAAGGAGAGGAGCGAAGCCTTTGTTTTCTTTCAGCACATCCATTTCTGCAAGCTTAAGTGCAAAGAGTAAACTTTTTCGCTGACCCTGCGAAGCGATGTTTTTGAACAATTGACCATTAAGATTAAAAACAAGATCATCCCGATGAATACCGCCGGTAGTTCTTTGTGCTGCTATATCACGTTGCCTGTTCAAATGCAATAACTCGGAAAATGTGCATTGATTCAATTCGCTTTGATAATGCAGTTCTGTTTCTTCTTCCTGTTTTGCTATTTCTGAATAAAGCTTTTTTACATCCGGTAAAAAAGAGATCAAAAACTCTTTTCGCTTTTCAAAAATATATTCTCCGGGTTTTATTAATTGTTCATCCAGTACATCAAGCAATGAAAGATTTTTGTTGCCGGTTTCATAAAAACTCTTCAGCAAGGAATTTCGCTGTGCTAATATTTTATTGTAGTTAATTAAGTGTTGCAAATAATCTTTGTCGATCTGTGAAAGGAGTGCATCGAGAAACCTTCTTCTTTCCTCGCTGCCATCCGTGATGATCTGTATATCATCCGGGGCAATGATGACACAGGGATAGCGACCGATATGTTCGGAGAATTTTTCATAGCCTGAATCATTAATTGAAAATTCTTTCTTACCGGTTTCCCGAAGTATGCAAACAGCTTTTTCTTTTTTATTATTCAGTTCCAGCTCTCCATCAACTCTAAAACCTTGCTGCCCGCTTTGAATATTTAAAACATCTCTTGTAAAATAGCTTTTAGTGAAACAGAGATAATGAATGGCATCAAGAAGATTGGTTTTACCCACACCGTTATTACCGCAAATGCCGATGATCCGTTCATTGAATTGAAATGAACGATTGCTGTAGTTTTTGAATTGAGTTATTGATATGGAATGGAGGTATAGCAAATTGATTGCAATATTAGTTTTAAGTTCTGAGTTACGAATAGGCACACGGATGCTACAGATTAAAACGGATTTTATTAAACAATGCTAACCCGTGACATCCGTTGAATCTGTGTCATCCGTGTTCTATAAAGCCGAATAGACTTGATACAGTACAAGAGTGCGACGCAAGAGACGCTAATCATGGCTGGAAATCCGGGCAAATCCCTAAAAATCAAATATAAAATTTGCCTCATTTGCCTTATTTTTGCCCCCGCTTAATTTATGGCAGAAACAACCCCAACTTTGAAGCCTGTGGCTATTAAATTTTCTAAAGAAACATATCTCTACTGGTATGAGCTGATGCAGCTTATCCGTCAGTTTGAACTGATGGCAGAAGAGAAGTATAAAATGGAAGGGAAGATACGCGGATTCTTTCATGCCTATATCGGGCAGGAAGCAATTGCGGCAGGATGTATGACGGCTACTCGTCCTGAGGATGGATTTATTACGGCTTATCGTGATCACGGGTTGGCTATATCAAAAGGTGTTGATGTGAACAGTTGTATGGCCGAATTATACGGTAAGGCAACGGGCTGTGCTAAGGGAAAAGGTGGAAGCATGCACTTTTTTGGAAAGGATGTAGGTTTTTGGGGCGGACATGGAATTGTGGGAGCACAAATAGGAACCGGAGCTGGATTGGCATTTGCCGAGCAATATCGCGGCACTGATAATGTGATACTTTGTTTTTTTGGAGATGGTGCTGCCCGCCAGGGAATTTTGCATGAAACATTCAACCTGGCCATGTTATGGAAGTTGCCTGTAATTTTTATTTGCGAGAATAACAATTATGCGATGGGTACTTCGGTGGAACGCACAAGCAACGTAATTGACATTTATAAACTGGCTGACGGTTATGAAATGCCGGCTGATACAGTAAATGGAATGAGTGCGGAAGCAGTGCATGAGGCTGTAGGACGAGCGGTGAAGAGAGCAAGAGAAAAGGGTGGACCGACTTTACTTGAAATGAAAACCTATCGTTACAAAGGTCACTCGATAAGTGATCCGCAGAAATATCGCAGTAAGGAAGAGGTGGATGAGTATAAAGAACAGGACCCCATTACGCAGGTGCGGTCAACAATTCTTTCAAATGGTTTTGCTAAAGAGGAAGACCTGAAAGCGATTGATGAAAGAATAGATGGCATCGTTGCAGGATCTGTAAAATTTGCGGAAGAAAGTCCGTGGCCCGATGACAGTGAAGTGCTGAAAGATGTTTATGTTGATAAAAATTATCCTTTTATAGTTGATTAATGTTCGAATTCAAAATTTATAAATTCTAAATTTCAAGTTTAAAA
>DASYQG010000678.1:0-14453 GCA_036005825.1 Chitinophagaceae bacterium
TATATAATGCGTATGTAGGATTAGATTGTTCAATGCTTGAGATCAATCCATTGTTCAAAGCGGCGGATGATAAAATTGTTGCTGTTGATTGTAAAATGAATTTAGATGATAATGCATTAATGCGTCATCCCGATCTTTCTGCTTTGCGTGATGTAAGTGAAGAGGATCCAACGGAAGTAGAAGCCGGTAAATACAATTTGAATTTTGTAAAGCTTGATGGCAATGTTGGTTGTATGGTAAATGGAGCCGGGCTTGCAATGGCAACCATGGACATGATAAAACTTAGCGGTGGTGAGCCTGCAAACTTTTTGGATGTTGGCGGTACAGCAAATGCACAAACAGTTGAAGCTGGTTTTAAGATCATTTTAAAAGACCCTGCAGTTAAGGCAATATTGATAAACATCTTTGGTGGCATCGTTCGTTGCGATCGTGTGGCACAGGGTGTAATTGACGCTTATAAGAACATGGGGAATATTAAAGTGCCGATAATAGTTCGTTTACAGGGAACAAATGCTGAAGAAGCAAAGAAGCTAATTGATGAAAGCGGCTTGAAGGTTCAATCGGCTATATTGTTGAGTGAAGCCGCTGAGCTGGTGAAGAAAGCGGTTGCTTAAGATGATAAATGCTTTATCAAGAAGTATTACTAATAAAATAATCCTGCATTTACTTCATGTCTGAAGACTTATTAATTGCAAAAGGAACAAAAGAAGAGCAGTACGAATCACTGGTGCCACAGATCAAAGCATTACTGGAAGGCGAGCCTGATCTTATTGCAAATCTTGCAAATGTTACCGGCGCATTGAAGGAACAATTCAAGTGGTTGTGGATCGGTTTTTATTTGGTAAAAGATGATGAGTTAGTGTTAGGACCGTTCCAGGGGCCAGTTGCTTGTACAAGAATAAAAAAAGGTAAAGGTGTTTGCGGTGCAAGCTGGGCAAAAGCCGAAACATTGATAGTGCCAGATGTAGAAAAATTTCCGGGACATATTGCCTGCAGCAGTTTATCAAGATCAGAAATAGTGGTACCAATTATTCGCGATAATAAAGTAATTGGAGTACTCGATGCTGATAGCATTGATTTAAATCATTACGACATTATTGATCAGAAATATCTCGAACAGATCATTGAATTGATCAACTTTTGATCACTTTTTATTAGGTACCTGCCTTTTAACTCGCTACTAACAGACGTGTAAAATTATTGTCATTTAGCTGGCGTTATTTCCTTAATTTCGCCCGTTCTCAGATTCACCTTTTGGCCTGATTAAAGCGAACCGACTTAATGAAGCAACTAAGCGAATTACTTGACCCAGTTTATCAACAACCAGAGTCGTATACCCGTTACGAAAAGTTCTGGTTCAAATTCATAAACGATAAAAGGGATCTTCCTTTTGTCCGCTTACTGACGTGGATACATATTTCTGTCATTCCCCTCGGTTTACTATTGTTTTTTCCTATACCGACAGTCTGGTGGTGGACAATCTATGCCGTTTGGTTTTTTATAGGGCATATCAAACTTCGGGGGCCATTTGGCTTGATGCTTCATAATATCACACACCGCCGTCTTTTTAAAAAGAAATATGACTGGCTGAATAAGTATGTTATCTGGTTTGTATGCCCATTCTTTGGTCATACCCCTGAAACATATTTTGTGCACCATGTAGGCATGCATCATGAGGAAAATAATATGGATGATGATACGAGCAGTACTCTTGCCTATCAGCGGGATTCTGTATCTGATTTTATCAAATATTACCTGAATTTTATTTTCCTTGGTTTCAAAGAAACTTTCATGTATCTCTATCACAAAAAGAAGAAAAAATATTACATGCGGATTACTTATGGCGAAGGAGCTTTTTTTGCTCTTTGTGTTGTAATGTGTTTTATCAATCTGCAAGCTGCATTGTGGGTATTGATAATTCCTTTTCTTCTTTCAAGATTAGTGATGATGCTTGGTAACTGGACCCAACATGCTTTTGTTGATCCTAACGATCCGGATAATATGTATCGCAATTGTTATACATGCATCAATACTTCTTACAATAGAAAATGCTGGAATGATGGTTACCATTTGATGCATCACTTAAGACCCGGAGCCCATTATACAGAAATGCCAAACTTGTTTGTTAAGGAAAAAGATATTCTCGCAAAAGAAAAATCATTGGTATTTGAAGGCATCCATTACCTGCACCTGTTTTATTTCCTGATGACAAAGCGTTATGATAAGATCGCTGATAATCTCGTTAACATCAATAACAGCTTTTCATCAAGAGAAGAAGCCATCAATATTTTAAAACAGCGTACTGCAAAATTCTACAACCGCAGGGCTGCCTGATATTTTTTATTTTCGCTGCATGGTTAACATCAGAGATCTTCGGAAAGAAGATAATCCTGCATTGGCAAAAGTTGTAAGAGATACATTAGCTGAATTTGGAGCTAATCATCCGAATACTGTTTATTACGACCCCGCAACCGATACTCTGTTTGAGGTATTTCAAACTCCACGATCAAAATATTTCCTGGCAGAATTAGATAATAAAATTGTTGGTGGCGGTGGTATCTATCCTACTGATGGCTTACCAGAAGATACATGTGAACTTGTAAAAATGTATCTGTTACCGGAAGCCCGTGGTCATGGACTCGGAAGGACCCTGATAGAAAAATGTATTGAAGCAGCTGCTGAAAATGGTTTTAAAAAAATTTACCTGGAAACAATGCCGGAGTTGAAACAAGCCTTGAGCGTATATGAAAAGTTTGGGTTTGAATATCTAAAAGGCCCCATGGGAAATAGCGGGCACACAGGTTGCAGTTTATGGATGCTGAAGGAGCTTTAGGCACGCAACATTACATTCCTTCACTGCATACAAAAAAAAATAAAATTTTTACTACTTTTTAATTGCAAAAACAGGAGCTTGTTGATAGCTATGATTCAGATTGTCGTAATAGACGAAATTTGATTTTTATCTTGTTCTTCCTTTAATCGCTTCCTCATCTTTTCAATAAAAATAATCAGTGCCAACGCTATCAAGTTAAAATGAACTTCCAGCCTCTGGCTTTCATTGTTGATATTAAAATCGAACTTAGACACTCCAACGCCGAACGTAAAGTTGGAAGATTCGGTCAAATCAAGGCCCGCTGTAAAATAAGCACCTGCTGCATATTGAAATGCAAATCCAAACATTGCAAAGCCAATGATCTGAAGAATCTGATTGATGAGAGAAAGTTTTAAGGCATTATTATCCTTCCTTAAACACAGAATGCCACAATAAACGGAAAAAGCAAAGAATAGAAGCATAAATAAATAAATAACAATTGAAAGTTCGGCGATCTGTTGGCTATTTACTGTTGTCCAAGTAATGAGAATAACACCGATCGCTCCGCCAATGATCTGATAGATACCAAGTCCTTTTAATTTGGATAAAAATTTTAAAGTACTATCCATCATAAGTTTTGGTTTGATTCATTTCTTAGCTTGCAATTAACTCCACTTCGTAAACAGGACTAAACAAATAGACCTTTCCTGTTTTCACTTCTTCGCATTTAAATCTCTTTCTCTGCTTCTCCCCCTTTTTAAAAATTTTCCCATCATCAATTTTGAACAATCCGTTCAAAGGAATTTCCTCCACCAGCTTAAACCCGTTTTTATTTGTATCATATTTTCGCAACACTCTTATCAGATCATCCTCGGCACAACTGCTTGCAGCTGGATTTTTGAGAGAAGACAATAATTCTTTTTCAATATCCGGGGGAAAAACTTTATTCTCAACAAACTGCTTCAGTAATGAACCGTAAATAATTTTCCATTCGTTACCATGCGCCATTACACGGTTGCCATATTTTTCAAACGTCAATAAATGAGCTATCTCATGCAAAAGGGTGATCAGGAAAGAATATTTATTCAAACTTCCATTAATGCTAATACGATGATTGCTGAAATGTGTACGATGCCTGTAATCTCCCAAAATACTTTTGCGGTGCTGTGTAACAGTTAGATGAATTTTGTAAAATCGCAGGTATTCCTCTACTGCGTTATAAGTTCCCGGAGGTAAAAATGAATTAAGATGTGTTAACGGCGCTTCTTGTTTAGGCATTGGCTTTTTGCTTATTCACTTTCATCAGGCCTGATACTTCAATAAAAGTATAAACAACATATAACCCCATACAGAAAAAAAGTCCCGGCTTATTTACTTCTTTTTTATTCATCATAATATAAACAAAGGCCACGCCGGCTAATATAAAAAGCTTCATCATTACACTTCCATATACCCAGCGAAAAAATGCATGATTGTTTTTTGTTGTGAGCCCTTTCACAGCCATCCAATAAGAAAGAAGACTGATACCAAAGACGATAATGTTACCAAAAACAAGCACTTTATAATCAAAGCCCCAGTCGTTCAGCCTCTTCATCATTGTAAGAAAGCCTGAGTTAAGAACAAGGAAAAGTATGATCGCCGGAAGAAAATTTTTCATAGCCTGTTTATTCATCTACCTGTATTTTGAAAAATTAAAATAAAAAACCGTCCCGATTCATCGGGACGGTACGAAGTTAAAGGACTGGATCAAATAAAATCATTTTGCCATAGCAGCAACTTCATTGGAAGCCATATCCACTACATTAGCACCCATGTGACATTGGCCATTAAATGTGGCACTTGGTTCTACCTGCAGTTTACCAGCATAAATATTTCCATTAACAACACATTCGCCACGCAACTGAAGCAACTCCTTTACTTTTATCGTCCCTGATGTTTTGCCAACTATATCCGCATTATTCCCAAAAATATCCCCTTCTACTACGCCACTGCTGCCGATTACAATTTTTGCATTGCTGTTAATGTTGCCAATGATCGTTCCATCAATTCTTAGATCGCTGTTACTGCTGATATCTCCTTTGATAGTTGTTCCGGCACTGATTAATGTAGTACCGTTGCCGCCCCCGTTTCCATTGGTTTTTTCTGTAGTCATAACTGGTGTGATTGGTTTTTTAGTATTAAACATAGGTTTAGAAATTTAATTGCCAATGATCTCTTCTTTGGGCACATTGATCAGTGTTGTATCAAGCTTCGTGGTCACATCTCCTCGTAACACTTTTTGTAAACCGTCCCTATATTGCTCCTGGAATTTAAGTTCCCGCTCAAGTGAATCTGTTCTGTATTTCATCTGCCTGAGTTCCCGGTCTGCCCGATAATCTGCGCCGGAACCCGGAATATAATATCTCAACGGTGTAAAAACGATCAGTGCGACTGTAAGGCCTACTAATACCACAAAAATTGTGCAAAGCATTACATAGACGCTCAACCTTGATAACTTAAACGTCACAACCTCTTCGTAAGTATCATCGTTCATAACTACCAGCCGGTAGCGGTTCCGAAGACGTTTTAGCGTGGATTCTGGGGATATTTTCAAATCAGGGAATTTAAAAGCCAATAAAATTAAGAAAAGCTTGCTGAAAGCCAGAATTTACTCATAAAAAACTTGCGTACTTTTGAAATAAATAATTTGATTTTCAGTTATTAAGACTTTAGATTGCGCGGCAATGTATCTGAATAGAAAGATCTCTTCTAACCTCCTTTTACTTATTCTGTGTTTTACCTTTTTTCAGGCTCATGCACAGCAGGGATTTTCTTTTGACATAAAGAAGCCCGAACAATACGATGACCGGGTTTTGGCCTCTGAAAAATCCGAATCGAAAAAGTTTTCTCTCCCAAAGCGATTTACCAGTAACACTTTTACCCATTACAATTACTTTTTTAATGCCAACAATAAGCTGAACGAGGTATTGGATATTGCGAAAGCCGCCCATGTGGACGAGTTCACCGAACTTCTTTCTTTTTACAATTATAGTCTTGATGAAACTGCTGCAAATTCAGAACAACTGGATTCTATCATCTACAAGTCTACAACAGGGATCGTGTTACATGACCTGCGAAATGACTGGATCGATAACTTATACTTGCTGACTGGCGCCGCCTATTACCTGCGAAAGCAATTCGATTCTGCCTATCTCACTTTCCAGTTTATTAACTATGCCTGGGCTAAAAAAGAAAAGGATGGGTATTACCAAACCATCGGCAGCAAGTTTGACGGCAATAATGCATTTTCAATTTCGACGAAAGAAAAAAATAGTTTACCAAGAAAAGTATTTTCTGAACCGCCCAGCCGAAATGATGCTTTTATCTGGCAGATAAGAACACTGATCGCCATGGAAGAATATGGAGACGCTGCCGGACTTATCATCACACTTAAAAATGATCCTGCATTTCCAAAACGTTTACAAAGCGACCTGGAAGAAGTACAGGCTTTGTGGTTTTATAAAGGAAATGTTTATGACAGCGCAGCCTTCCACCTGGAAAAAGCATTGGATAATGCTACCAATAAAAAAGAGCGGGCAAGATGGGAGTTCTTAATCGCCCAATTATATCAGCTTAGCGGCAATCCAGCATTAGCAAGAAAATTCTATGATAAAGTGATCGGGCACACAATCGACCCCGTAATGGAGATCTATGCCAGGCTTAATTCCATTCGCATTGATACAACTGGCGGCGCAAATTATATTGATAAAAATATTGCAGAGCTGTTGAAAATGGCAAAACGTGACAGATACATCGATTACCGGGATGTGATCTATTACACCATTGCTCAAATAGAAATGGAAAGAAATAACCTGGACCGGGTACAGATCAATCTAAAAAAAAGCACAGAGAATAATGTTGATAATCCTTCACTGAAGAATAAGGCCTTTTTGCAAATGGCCGATATAGCCTTTGCTCAAAAAAAATATAAACAAGCCAGTAGTTTATATGATAGTCTTGACTTAAATGATTTGAATTTGAAAAATGTAAATGAGATAACTCAAAGAAAACAAATGCTTATCAAGTTAATTGCTCTGCTGGATGTTGTAGAAAGACAGGATAGCTTGCAAAGAATAGCGGCAATGCCAGAAGAAGAAAGAAAAGATTTTGTAAAAAGATTAGTTCATCAAATAAGGAAAGAAAAAGGTTTGAAAGAAGAAGCATCAGCCACAGGTATTTTGGTGCCGATCGGTTCGCAAAAAGATGATCAACAGGATCTGTTTACCAATAGTTCAAAAGGCGACTGGTATTTTTATAATGCATCATTAAAAACTAAAGGGGCAAGTGAGTTCAAAGCGAAATGGGGAAACCGCGGCAATGTCGATAACTGGAGACGTGCTGCCGGCATGAGTTTCCAACCGATAGTCACTAAACCTGTTTCCAGCCAGTTCGGTAATAACACAGACAAGCCGGAAACAATAACACCGACAGGTGAAATAACATTTGATGTCTTATATGACAATCTTCCGCTTACAGAAAAACAAATGAAATTGTCAAACGATTCATTAAGCGAGGCTCTTTATTTGCTTGGTAAATCGCTTGCAAACGATGTGGAAGACTGCGCCGCTTCCATCAGGGCGAATGAAGAAATCGTAAATCGTTTTCCTGCATTCAAAAAAATGGATGAAGTTCTATTTACACTTTACTATTGTTATAATAAATCAGGCGAAGCGGCAAAAGCAGGCCAGGTAAAAAAACAAATGGAACAGAAATTTGCCGGCAATCGCCTAACCACAATCGTAGCTACCGGTATAGATCCCGGAAGTAATCTGAATCCAGCAGCAACAAAGGCTTATGAAGATGTCTATAATTTGTTTATTGAAGGAAATTTTACAAAAGCATTAGCTGATAAAGCAATTGCTGATAGTATATATGGGTCTAACTATTGGACGCCTCAGTTGATGTACCTCGAATCGGTCTATTATATCAAGCAAAAAAATGATGCGAAAGCCACCGAAATATTAAGCGCTATTATTTCTAAGAATCCTAATACACCAATAGCATCAAAAGCTGCAAACCTGATCAATGTACTGGGTCGAAGGAAAACAATAGAGGACGAATTGAATGGTTTGAATGTAAAGAGAGTGGAAGAAGAAAAACGTATTCCTGTTGATACCGTAACCAAAAAAGATACGGTTGCATATGTTCCATTGCCACAAAAAGAAAAACCAAAAGAAGAAGTAAAAGTTGCTGATCAGAAACCAGTGGTGAAAACTGCAGATACCGTGGCAAAAAAACCAATTATTTCGGCCTATTCATTTAAACCAGATGATAAATATTATGCGGCAGTAATACTTACCAAAGTTGATATGGTTTGGGTAAATGAAACAAAGAATGCTTTTAATATTTATAACCGGGGTAAATATTATAACAAGCAATTTGAATATACCGTCACGCCGCTCAATGCCGAATACAAAATTTTATTAATTGGAAATTTTGATAATGCACAAGCAGCCGCCGAGTATGTCCAGACCGTAAAACCAGTAAGTAATTCGCAAATTGTACCATGGTTAGCTACGGATAAATACAGTTTTACAGTTATTTCGGCTGCTAATCTTGAAATTTTGAAAACGCAACAGGATCTTGGCCTTTATAAACAATTCATCGAGAAAAATCTACCTGGTAAATTTTAAGGATTCCTTTTTATCAAAGCCCATCTATTTTATTAGCTTTGAAATACATTGTGGTATTTTATTTGAGGCATTTTCATTCTTTCACTGAAACCATACATCATGAAACGGAGTGTAAAAATTTTCTGGAAAATTTTCTTCGGTGGATTTATTGCCTTTGTATTGTTGGTATTACTTGCAAGCTGGGGAGTATTTGGTCC
The DNA here is from genome assembly GCA_036005825.1 of Chitinophagaceae bacterium. Taxonomy (GTDB): domain Bacteria; phylum Bacteroidota; class Bacteroidia; order Chitinophagales; family Chitinophagaceae; genus VBAS01. The sequence continues at coordinate 8,682 of DASYQG010000678.1, forward strand.
AATGCCCTCACTAAAGAAGTTGGAAAACCCAAGCATATTGCAGGCAACCGAAGTATTTGCAGATGATGGAACACTGATGGGAAAATATTACCTGGAAAAAGGCAATAGGAGTAATGTGGAATATAAAGACATTTCAAAATATGTGATAGATGCACTTGTATCCACAGAAGATAAACGGTTTTACAATCATTCGGGCATTGATTTTAAAGGCACCCTTCGTGCTATTATAATGTTGGGAAGTGAAGGAGGTGGAAGTACTCTTACACAACAGTTAGCAAAAGCACTGCTTGATCATGAAAGGAAAAGCAAAGCTATCCGCGTTATTCAGAAGTTGAAAGAATGGATCATTGCTGTTAAGCTGGAAAGAAATTTTACAAAGGAGGAACTTCTAGCTTTATACCTTAATGCCGTTCCATTCTCCGATAATGTATTTGGTATACGAAATGCCTCAAAAACTTTTTTTCAAAAAGAACCTTACCAGTTAAATATTGAAGAGTCTGCTCTTTTGGTTGGTATGATCAATGGGCCAGGCCTTTATAATCCACGGCGTAATCCCAAGGCTTCAATGGATCGGCGAAACCTCGTCATCAACCGTATGGTTGAAAATGGAAAAATAACTTCAGCTGAAGCAACAAAATGTAAAAGGGAGCCTATAAATATGAATTATCGTAAACTTGACGAGAATTCGGGATATGCTCCTTACTTCCGGGAAATATTGCGTGAGGATCTGAAAACAATTTTAAAAGGCATAAAAAAACCAGATGGGGATACCTATGATATCTATGACGATGGTTTGAAAATTTATACAACCATCAATCCCCGTATGCAGGAATATGCTGAAGAGGCAATTGCTGAATGGATGCCAACAATGCAAAAATATTTAAATACAACTGGCAATATTAAAAATGGATCAGTTTGGAGTGATTATGAAAATGTGATAACAGCGGCAATGAAAAATAGCGATCGCTGGGCCAATATGAAAGACGATGGGTTCAGTGATGATGAGATCAAACGTGCCTTTAAAAAGAAAGTCCCCATGAAAGTTTTTGCATGGAATGCAAACCGTGAGAAAGATACTATAATGAGCCCATACGATTCTATTAAATATCATAAGCAGGTGATGCAGGCTTCTTTTATGGCAATGGATCCTGTGACTGGTGAAATAAAAGCATGGGTAGGTGGAGTAAGCTTCAAGACATTTAAATACGATCATGTTAATCTTAAAACAAAAAGGCAGGTTGGCTCATCTATAAAACCCTTTTTATATGCGCAAGCAATGGAAGAACGTGGCTTTAATCCTGAAACACCTGTAGAAGATGTGCAGCAGGATTTTGGCAGCAATCGTCTTGTACCCGCCACTTCTAAGTCTTGTAGCGGTCGCACTATGACCATGGCTACTGCATTGGCATTTTCAAAGAACTGCGCCAGCGCATACATAATGAAGCAGGTAACTCCTAAAGCCTTTGAAGATTTTGTAAGTCGAATAGGTATCCCAACTGATATTGGCCCTTATCCTGCAAATGCACTCGGCGCCTGCGATCTTTCTTTATATGAAATGCTTTGGGGCTATACTGTTTTTGCTGGCCGGGGATTTTCAACAAAGCCCTGGTATATCAGCCGCATTGAAGACAGGAATGGTAATGTAGTAGTGAGATTTGATTATAGTGTGAATCGCAAAGAAGCACTAAATGATGTCACAGCTTATAAAATGGTTCGCATGATGCAGGGTACAGTTGATATTGGAACAGCTAAAGGATTAAGAAGTAGTTTGGGTGCCGCTGAAATGGGAGGCAAAACTGGGACCACGAATGATAACAGCGATGCATGGTTCATGGGTTACACTCCACAATTGCTGGCAGGTGTATGGGTTGGTTGCGATGATCGTTTCATTCGCTTAAATAAGAATGATGCCCGTGGATATGGTGGCACGGCAGCAAGACCGATCTGGGAATCCTTTTATAGAAAAGTTTATGCTGACAAAAAATTGGGCATTGACAGGGATGCCAGATTCTCGAAGCCAGAAAATCTTGAATTGGAAATGAATAGCGCCGATCCTTTGAATTTGCTCGACGCTATACCACCACCCGCTGCTGAAGGTGAAGACCAGGGTGTGGGTAATGAATCAGATTTTGAAATAATAAAAACAAGAGAGTATATCGGTCCTGAAAGTAAACCGGTAACAGATGATAAAGAAAAAAGACCTAAAAAAGATACTACAGAGGTACAAGCCGTAAAGATCGGTGAGCCACAACCGGAAGAAAAAAAGAAGAAAGGTATTTTCAATAAAATTTTTGGGAAGAAGAAGGGGAACTAGAAGAACTTTCTTCATAATTCAAATCATTATCTACAAGACTCAATTATTGACTCTTATGAACTGTGGTTTTGCCCGAAATAGATATAGTTTCAATATCGATCTTACCATAAACAACATTCACTGATACTTTTCCTGTTTTCAACGATACACTACCAAAACCTGTTTCAGTTGAAAGAAAGCTGGTAAAATCTCCAACCTTTGAATCCACATATAATTTCCTTTCGACTGCATCGTATCTCACTCCCGTCAATGCCTGCAAATAACCATAGCTAGATAATGCCCTTGCATACCAATGCCCGCACTCATATTCATTAAATGGATTCCTGATTCTTCCATCATATCTGTTTCGTGAAGCACGGACAATATCAAGCCCTTCTTTTACATGGCCCATCATCATTAAATGCGACGCTACCTGGTGTTCAATGCCTGTCCAGACTTCATCACTGTAAACAAAAGGTAAAGAAAGTTTTCCTCCTTTAGGCCACGTACACAAAAGCAACCCACCTTCATTTCCCAAAGCAAAAGAGGGACGCTGAAGGTTTGCATGCTCCAAAAGATTGGCTTTAAGATTATATTTATGAACGGCCAACAAATGACTTTTCAGTTTTACTGGATCAATGGCATCATCCAATCCGCACATTCTTGCTATCCATGCTCCTAACACACCATCAGATAAACAACCTTTACCATATTGATATTTCGGCCCCTCCTTTTCCAACAAGTCTTTTGCTTCGGCAGAATATTCGCCACCAAAAGATTTTTCTGTTGTAGGGTCTTTTGCATTTAAACCTTTGTATTGAATTTTCTGAATAAAAAATTCACCATCATACAATTCTGTTTCAATAAATTTTTTACCAAGTGAAGCCAGGCTTTTATACTTCGTAACATCTTTTTTAAGATACTCACCCATTGCAGCAAATGCATTCAAAGCGCCGATATAAAAACTTGTATGCATTCCGTCTGGTCCCCAAAATTCTATATCGTATGTATTATGATGTGGTTCTTCAATAACACCTTTGCCACGAGGATCCCATGTTCGAATACAATAATCCAAGCTTGCTTTTGCCATCGGAAAGATCTTGCGCAGCCATTCATGATCTCCGCTGATCCGCCATTCACGGTAAACTTTCATAATGCCGCCTAATTGACCATCTGCAGCAGAATGAAAACTATGTGTCGCTTGTTCAATTGGTAAAGTCGCTCTAAAATTCTGATGACCTTCTTCGTTCTGACTTTCACAAAACTCTGTGTTGCGAAGACTTCTTTCCAATGCAGGAAATAAATGAACAATTGCTTGAGCATAGTTCCACACATGTGTGCAGGAACCATGGCAACATCCTCCTCCATCACCACAACCTTCAAAACTCCAGAGCCGGCCATCATACTGTCGCATCACCGTTGGAGATTTTAATATTGTAAGATTGGCAGCAACAGCTTCTATTACCTCTGGAGGTAATGTGCTTGCATAAAAAGCATCTTTGAATAAAATACTTTTTTTTCTAAGATCATTGTACTGCTGCGACCAGTAAGTAATCAGTTCTTTTATGTTTTTGAATAAACTGCTGTACCATGGTTTATAAAATTTACCATGAAAATCTTTATCATATTTATCAAGAGAAATATCTGATGGAGAATTGCAACAACCACTTGCGGGATCACACTTTTCTTTTCGAATGTCCATTTCTCCATAAGTATAATCTGAATCAGGCGTGAACCACGCCATCATTAACCTGATCGTTTTTTCTTTTCCACCATCAAGTTTAAAAGGAACATATAATGAAGCGCCGGGTGCATTAGCATCAACTGGCGACACCGCTTTTAGTTCGGCATTTTTAACCGCATTCCAAGCCATCGTTATCGGATCCCACCAACCACCGCGAAACCAACAATGATCAATAACAGTATTATCATCGTCAGTAAAAAAAGCAATATCTGTTCGGAAAGGTTTTTCTTTTGTTCCTTCTTCTGTTAATACAAATCCATTTTTGACAGATGAGATACTGTTTTTGCCTTTATCAACCTTTACAAAATTCTTACTGTTAAATGAAAATATTGCATCGACAGAAGTAGGGCCGGTATTTACGAAACGATACTCGAGTGCTGCAACAGGCAGACTGGAATTATTATCATCACCGGGAATAAAAGGACTCCAACCAGTTACTTTTATCTTTAATGGCAGATCATTATCAGATATATCAAGATAGCCAAAAGGAAATCTTGAAAGAAATGATGCATTGCGAAAACGAGGCAATCCCGTAGTGGCGCCGCCCGATCCATTACCAGCATCACGTTGACCAAATTTTTTCCAATCAGGGACGGGGCCTTCAAGTATCTTAGCTATGTTTGTTTTCCCCTTTACGACAATTGCAGCAAATATTGTTGGCTCATTAAAAATATCAGGCTTGTTTTTTATAGAAACATGAGATAATGCTCCTGTTCCTTCCATGCAAACCATACCCGCGCCAATGCCACCCATTGGAAATGCAACACGATTAAGGAATTCATTTGTGTATTCGCCATTATACTTTCGACTGACAGCTATTTCTGCATTTACATTTTTATTTTTTACAGATCCTTTTCCTGTTTCCTCATTTAAGGCTTCACCTGGAAAAAATGCAGTTGCAGTTCCGGTGACACCAATTTGTTTTAAAAATGACCTGCGACCTGATCTATTTTCCATTTGGCAAATTTGTATTCGAATATAAAAGAAATAAAGGATACAATTATTTCCATTGTGTTACCCAGTCTTTGATACCTAGATAAACCTGGTAAGCTACTTTGTATCTGAATTTCGGATCAAGGATCATCTTTTCATCGTCTTTATTACTAAGAAAAGCAACTTCCACCAGGCAACTCGGATAATCTGTTGGTTGAATCGGTTGAAAATTAAAACTGCCCACATTTCCAAACTCTTCGAGATTCTTTATCTCCAGCAACCTTTTTAAAATGCTTTGAGAGAATGATCGGTACCCGATATGTTTATAATAAGTTGAAACACCTCTCACATATTCCCTTCCGGAAGAATTTAAATGAAAAGAAATAAAAACATCCGGGTTATTTCGTTGTGCCCATAACACACGGTCTTTATTATCAATGGTAGTATCAGTTTCTCTAACCATCAATACTTTTATTTTTTGTTTTTTTAAGATCTTCTGAAGCTCTTTGGCAAAAAGAATAGTATAATTTTTTTCTAGAATTCCAGATGTAGTTCCGCTTGCCCCAAGATTAGTTCCACCATGCCCAGCATCAATGGCTATGGTCATGTTGCGAATGCTCGCAGGTAATCTCCTTATTTTTAACAGCAATGACTTTTCATTATAACCGATACTGTATCCATAATGTGTTTGTTTCACCAGCTCAATTGTTATTTGCAAAACATCATTTTCAATTTGTTCGTACCAAACATTCTTTACCGCTTTGGCGGATGTCAATTGTGTTATCCAGTTAATGTTGCTTTG
>DASYQG010000679.1:0-7046 GCA_036005825.1 Chitinophagaceae bacterium
GGATTCATCATTGGTAAAAATTGCTGTAACCAATAAAGAAGGAAAGTATGAATTCGAAAATATTATTGAAGGAAAATTCCTGCTAGCTGTTTCATCCGTTGGTTTTCAGAAAAAATTTGGTCAATCGTTAGAGATCACAGCCGCTAGGTCGACTTTTAATGCAACGACGATCAGTCTTTCGCCAGAAGCCAAATCAATGCAGGAAGTAAGGGTAACAGCCCAAAAACCTTTTATAGAAACCAAGCTCGATAAAACTGTAGTCAATGTTGACGCATCACCAACAAGTGCTGGTTCGACTGCACTTGACATATTAGAAAAATCACCGGGCATTACTGTGGATAATGATGGCACCATCAGTCTTCGTGGAAAGCAGGGGGTAATAGTGATGATGGATGGCAAGCAGACCTATTTATCAGCAACCGATTTAGCCAACCTCCTGCGCAATATGCCGGCATCTGCACTTGATCAGATCGAGATCATGACGAACCCATCATCGAAATATGATGCATCTGGAAATTCTGGTATTATAAATATTAAAACAAAAAAGGGGAAAAATAATGGTTTTAACGGGAGCGTTACGCTTGGCGCCACTACCAGCTTCTATAAACCTGATCAAGCGTTTTATATGATCCCAAAAACGCAAAACAGTTTCAATTTTAACTGGAAAAAAAATAAGTTCAACTTTTTTGGCAATTACAATCCAAACGTTTTTCGCGGAATGAACCGCCTGAGTCTTGATAGCAGGTTTCTTGATGAAAATTATAATACCACGGGTTATAATTTCACTGAAACTCGTTTCAAATTTGGCAATGTCAATCATACATTGAAATTGGGATTGGATTGGTATGCGGATAAAAAGAATATTTTCGGAGTTGTCGTTAGTGGCTTTTCATTCAAAGGACATCCTACTCCAACTTCCACTTCCGACCTGTATGACGCAAACATGGTATTAGAAAGCAGGCTGGTTTCTTCAACAGACAATGATCTTAAGTTTCAAAATGCAACACTTAACCTTAATTGGAAGCATTCATTTGATACAACTGGCAAAGAGATAACTGCAGATTTTGATTATGTCGTTTATAATAATGTTTCAGATATGATACTGACAACTGATTTTTATACCAGTACATTACAAAAAACATCCACTTCTTATTTAAAGGGGCATTTACCGTCTGATATAAATATTTACACTTTCAAAAGCGATTACACACAACCAATAAAAGGTGGAGGAAGATTTGAAGCAGGTGTAAAATTCAGCTATGTCAAAAATGATAATCTTGTTAACTATGAGCGATTCGTCAATAATCAATGGGAAACAGATAATATACGTTCCAATCATTTTATTTATGACGAAACGATAACTGCAGGGTATATCAATTTCAACCGGGAGATTAAAAAGTGGACGTTCCAAGCTGGATTAAGACTTGAAAGTTCTATTTCAAACGGTAACCAAGTGATAACAAACCAAACTTTTAAAAGAGATACTACAAACTTATTCCCAACTGCATTTATAAGCTATAAACTAGACAAGAAGAACACATTTGCAATTGCTTATGGACGTCGTATTCAAAGACCGAATTACCAGGATCTGAATCCATTCATCTATTTCCTCGATACTTTAACATACAGGCAGGGAAATATTTATCTGCGCCCGCAATACACTCATAATATTGACGTCACACATAGCTTCAATAGCAAGTTTATAACAACATTCAATTACAATAATACAGATGATGTAATTTCTCAAATAGTAAAACCTGAGCCTAATAGTAAAATAAGATACCTTACCGTCGATAACGTTGCCAGGTATACTAACATTGGTGTTTCTATTACGGCTCCCATTGCATTTGCAAAATGGTGGAATGCCAATTTCTTTACAAACGTGTTTAATAATCATTATAAAGGTATTTACGATACCATTAATATTGACATGGATTATACTTCCTTCTCGACTAATGTCACAAACAATTTTACTTTTAAAAAAGGTTGGACTGCTGAACTAAGTGGATTCTATCGTCATAAAGCTCTAAATGGTCTTACTCAAATGGAACCAATTTACCAGATGAGTTTAGGAGTCCAAAAACAAGTAATGAAAGGAAAGGGCACACTACGGTTTAATTTTCGTGATCCATTTGCATGGCAAAAATTTGAGGGGAGAAATACATATGGATTGGTTGACGGCGGCTTTATTTCCCGCCCGGATACAAGACAGTTAACCGGAACTTTTACGTGGCGTTTTGGAAAGACTGGCCAGCAAAATCAACCACGACGTAGAAATAGCAGTTCACAAGACGAACAAAACAGGGTAGGACAAAGTCAATAAAAAAAATCTAGTTTTCTCATGTGTGTGTAAAACCTCTCTTTTCTAAGAGAGGTTTTCTTGTTTTAATAACTTTATTTTTAAACTCAGTTTAAAATCTTCAATTTTATAAATCTAAAATTAAATTATGCCTTCATTTGATATTGTTTCAAAAGTAGATGCACAAGCATTGGACAATGCAGTTAATGTGACAACAAAAGAAATAACCAATAGGTTCGACTTTAAAGGAAGTCATGTTGTGATTGACCTAAACAAGAAAGACTTTAAGATCAATATCGAGACCGAAGACGATATGAAGATGCGCCAACTATGTGATGTGCTTGTTAGCCGGGCGCATAAACAGGGAATAGATCCGTTAGCATTTGACTTGAGTAAGGAAGGGCAACAAAGCGGTAAGACCTGGAAAAAAGAAATACAAGTAAGAAATGGGCTTCCACAAGAAGATGCAAAGAAGATAGTTAAACTGATAAAAGATTCTGGAATGAAGGTACAGGCGTCAATAAATGACGACCTGGTGAGAATAACAGGAAAAAAAATTGATGACCTTCAATCGATCATTCAGCTCTGCAGGTCATCTGATCTGAAATTGCCGCTTCAGTTTGTCAATATGCGGGATTAATGCGTTCATAAACTGTTCATAACTATTGAGAATTTGTGTATATCTCAAATTCTATTTGTGCAAAACAAGTGAGTATCAAATAGGCAAAAAATTTGGAAGAGAAATTATTGTAAGGCATCTTAGCGTTATAAGATTGAATGAGCTGTCAAAAGCGAGTTTGATCTGAGGTCCGGAAAGTCCGTCAAAAGATTCGAAGGATCTGCGATCAGAGGAATCCGTCAAAAGAAGAATTTGGTCGCCGAGGTAGAAGAGTCCGTCAAAAGACACCAAGCCTCACGGAAAGCGTTGGGTTAGTAAGACGTTCAGGAGCTTCGGCAAATGAATGGAAGAAAAATCCGGCGCTTTTCTATTTTTTAGGCGTTCTGTTGGTGATTAGCTCCCGTTACGTTACTTTTGCACGTAAATTTTTTAATTAGTACGGCAAAATCCGTACAGCCTTTAAATCAAACATTTATGAAACAGGATATTCATCCAAAGAGTTATCGCCTTGTAGTTTTTAAGGACATGAGTAATGGTCACAGTTTCTTAAGCCGCTCAACTGCTGGCTCAAAAGAAACAGTCAAGTGGGAAGATGGAAACGAGTATCCCCTGGTTAAATTGGAGATTTCTAATACATCTCATCCGTTTTTTACCGGTAAGAACATGTTGGTAGATACAGCGGGTCGTATTGATAAATTCAAACGGAAATACGAAAAGAAAAAATAAATTCTTAAATTAGAATATTATTAAGTTTTTGTTTTTCATGGCTATACTTTAGTCCCGGAGATTCTTCTTCGGGGCTTTTTATTTTTTTAAAATCTTTAGCTTTACCGGATGCCTGTTAAAATCATTTTTACAGAAGAATTTTGTCAACCTGAGAGCCTTTATCCGTTTACCCTTACAAGGCAGATCCAGGATATAAGAGTAGGTATCCTAACGATCAGGGAAAAATGGGAAAGAGTTCTTGGTGTAACATCGTATGATCGTTTAGAAGATGATTATAAGGATCTCGACCGGTCAATTCATCTTGAAAAAATAAGCGAAGATGACACTTGCTTCATGATACATGGAAATATTCTTCCTACTCTCAAACTTATTAAGGCACTTAAAAAATTAAAGAATGGAGAATTTATTTCTGCAAAGGGAAACACAGGCATTATTTTCAGATTTTCAAAAAAAGAAATTCAGGAACCAAATAAAATAAAAGTATCAAAAGCTATAACAATTCGTGATGATATAAAAAGTATTCATTTCCCCTGGGATATTTTTCAATTAAATGATTATGCTATCCGAGAGGATTTTAAATTATTTACTGAAAAAAGAAAGTCACAGAAAATTTCAAAAACAAATAGAGTAATTAAACCGGGAAATATTTTTATTGAGAAAGGTGCAATTGTCGAACATTGCATTCTCAATGCTTCCGAAGGGCCAATCTATATTGGCAAAAACTCGCTGATAATGGAAGGAACTGTTATCAGGGGGTCTTTTGCATGTGGTGAAAGTGCTGTTATAAAAATGAATTCAAGAATTTATGGAGCTACTACAATCGGGCCTTATTGTACAGCAGGTGGTGAGATCAAAAACTCTGTATTCTTTGCGTATTCCAACAAAGCACATGATGGCTATATTGGTGACTCTGTGATAGGAGAGTGGTGCAATCTTGGTGCCGGCACTAGTAATTCAAATATTAAAAACAATGCCAGTATTGTAAAAGTATGGACACCCAAAGGTGAAATGAATGCCGGGCAAAAATGTGGAGTTTTCATGGGTGATTATTCTAAAACATCCATTAATACATCTATAAACACAGGTACCGTAATGGGAGTTTGCAGTAATGTTTTTGAAACTGGTCTTACTCCAAAATATATTCCCAGCTTTTCATGGGGCAGTGATGGTCTTCGGAGATATGAATTACAGAAAGCTTTGGCAGACATCGATAGTTGGAAAAAATTAAAAGGCGAATCGATTACCGAGAATGAAAAAACAATTCTTACCTATATCTTTAAAAACTACTAAAACCAAATCATGCGTACACAAATTGCAGCGGCTAACTGGAAAATGAATCTTACTTTTCAGCAGGGGGAAAAACTTTTAGATGATATCCTGGCAGCAGAAATTAAATTAAAAGATCACCAAAAAACAATTTTTGCAGTTCCCTATCCTTACTTAACGATGACAAGGAGTGAAGTGGCAGATGAAAAGAACTATTATGCGTCGGCCCAAAATTGTTATCATAAAAAATCAGGTGCTTATACGGGCGAAATATCAGTTGAAATGCTTCACTCGCTAAAGATCATTTACTGTGTCGTTGGTCATAGTGAAAGAAGAGAATATTTTTCCGAAACAAATGCAATGCTTGCGGATAAAGTAAATCTTTGTTTCGAAAATTTTATTACCCCTATTTTTTGTTGCGGTGAAGCATTGGCAATTCGTGAAGCAGAAAATCAAAATGATTATGTAGCGCTGCAATTAAAAGAATCCTTATTTCATTTGACCGCAGAACAGGTAAAAGGCATTGTGATCGCTTATGAGCCAATTTGGGCGATTGGCACTGGAAAAACAGCCTCAACTGACCAGGCACAAGAAATGCATGCACATTTGCGTTCTATCATTGCAAGCCAATATGGCGAGGCAATTGCAAACCAGGTTCCCATTCTTTATGGAGGTAGTGTAAAAGCAAATAATGCAAAGGAATTATTTAGTTGCCCGGATGTTGATGGGGGATTGGTGGGTGGAGCTTCGCTGGTAGCAGCTGATTTTATCGAGATCATCCGTTCACTGAAATAAAAATATATTCCTGCTCAATATTATATTGTCATCAGCCGAAAAAAACAGATTCTACTTAGCATTCTGAATGTGAGAGTTATTGTAAATAATAAAGAGATCTACCCATTACCCAATGAAGATCCGGTTGTCATTGAAGTATACGACAGCCATCCCAGGATAGTTGTAACAGATGGGTTTCATTTTACAAAACCAATTGATCTTACCTATAAACAACCAAGCTACTACCACTTTAAAGTGGTCTGCTCCATCGATGATCTGCAATTGTTGGGAAATGTTTTTGTATTAATTGTATTTTACCTACTTGGTTTCTTTACCGGGAGCTTTGTTCTTAAACTGCTTAGCTTTTTGCCAATATTCTATTTGTTGTTTGCCTACTATATAGACCGAAAGTCATTTATTCAAATAAGGCAGGATAAACTATTGCGCAGTGATGACAGGAGACAGTAATTCGATCTTTTCATAATCATTCAATTTATTCAGATCAAGGACTGTGGCCTTTTTCTTTTCATCAGCATGATACATCATTCGGAATTTAGCACCCCAAACAACCTCTGACGATATATAAGAGAAGCGTTGTACAACAGTATTTGAAAAAACTTCATCAAATGCTTTTACAAAAACCAATGCTTCTATTTTTGCGTTCACGATGTCAGTATAATTGAAATTATAAAGTGGGCTTTTTTCATTAATAGGATGAACAATAGTCCAGCTCAATGCCAGAGAATTGATCTTTGAAATTTCAAGATCAAGATTGAAAAACCTGTTGATCATTTTTCCGTTCTCTTCTAGTTGCATCGCCAAATTGACTTTCACTTCTGCCTCTGATAAAAGATTGTTTTTATACGGAGCCATACGAAACATTAAAGCAATTCCATCTTTATAAGGAGCAATTAGTGCATTGTGACTGAAACTAAGAAATGCCCTTGGCCTTGAGAATCTTCCGTAAAACAAGCCGGTAGCTAATGCAAAACTGAGTAATCCAAGAAAAGCTTCAAACGTTGAAACAGCACTTGCGGCAAATCCAACAGGGCTTATACGACCATAACCTACCGTAGTAAATGTTTGTGCACTAAAAAAAAATACTTCACTAAAGTTTTTAAGATCTGACCCTTGTTTTACCCCGGCAAGATGTTCGATCCCAATCATATAATAAATACCTGCAAAAAAGAAATTGATAATTATGTAGACAAACAATAGGAAAGAAAGAAATTTTGCCCTTGGCATTGCAAGCATTGTATGATACCAGCTGTATTTGTTTAAAGCACTAACTCCCTTTTTAATCACATTTGCACCGCCGCTGTTACGATCATAAAATCTTCCACTGCTGTTTTCACTGTTTAC
>DASYQG010000680.1:0-3271 GCA_036005825.1 Chitinophagaceae bacterium
GTTTGCATTTGCTAAGGTGTGACAATATTGTCCAGAACCACAGCGATGAGTGTTACAGAACTCTGAACAACCGCAGCTTGTCGCACCTATTATTTTACTCATTTCTGATGCGGTTAAGTTTGAAATTGTTTTTTTGTTCAGCTTGAGTTTTTTGATTTGCTTTTTCATTTTTTAATTTTTGGGGGTTAAGAATTGTGATATAAAAAGGATGAAAATTGCCTGAATAAAACACATTAGCAATAGTAGCAGGTTTTGTGACCATCGCAGGTATTCCCATTTACATAAGTGTGACAACCTTTTCCCGTAAGATGGCAATGGCCGCCGCAAGTCTCCTCACTAGATGCACCACCAATATATTTGCTCATTTCGGATGATTTCAAATTTGAAATCGTTTTTTTGTTGAGGCTGAGTTTTCTGCCTGCGGCAGACAGGTTTAATTGCTTTTTCATTTTGTTTATGTTTTATTGTTTAAAATTTTAGCAGTTGATGTTACGGGGGCGACTATTATCGCATGTATATGCATTATTATAGGTAGGACATGTACAAGTATTTCCCTTTGTTTGGTCTCCACCCACCTGTCTGTTCATTTCTGCTGCAGTAAGATTTGAAATTGTTTTTTTGTTAAGCATGAGCTTCTTTGTTTGCTTTTTCATTTTGTTTTAAATTTTTTGAGTTGAAAATAATTTTACAGTATCCTTAATACCTTGTATGAACAACTAAAAGGTAAAGGAGTAGGATCAATTACTGTAAAAGGAACAACATATTTATATACGAAGCCCGATGAAGATCCCGTAATATAGCCGCCTACCGGTCCAAACTCAGTCACACTTGTTTGAGGGTTATTGTTAGAATAGGAAGTGGTATAAATCACAGAATTCATAGTAGTTAAAAATCCACAAGGATAATTACCGGCTGGGATATTGCCAGACGAAACATTAGCATGATTTATAGCGAAGGCCATATCAAACGCTGGATTTTTACCTAAAGTATCTGAATATATTTCGGTATGTGAATTAGATAACGAATCACTTCTTCTATATCCGAAAAATGCATAATTGGGAAGTGTCGCGGAATAACTGATCCCATTTATTGTAACCCTGATATATTGGCTGGTATCTACAGAATATCCCGAATTCCAGGATGTAAAATGGCTGACAACGCCAACATAATTACTGCCTTGTTTTGTTGCAACACCTTCTTGTTTCCATGCGCCTTTGGTATCATCAAAATACCAAAGAGGCATTAAAGATGAAGTAATATCCGGAAATGAAGATGGTATAGGTATTGTAACGCTTGCTGTTTTCCCGTTTGCCATTTGCAGTTTGTTACCCGCAGCATCATTCATCTCCACTGCAACTACACCAAATGATTGAAGTGTTCCCGGCTGGTTATTAATGCTGACTGCCTTTACATTTCCCGGCATGTAAGAATCGAAATTCAGATCAGTGGGATTTAAGTACCTGGCCGAAACGGAAACGTTTCCTGTATATGCATTACCATTAGATGCATTGATAAACCCGGAGCCGAAATTAATTGAACCACCGCCTTGAATGGTAACAATGCCGCCGGAAGACGCAGAAATTATATCCGAAACAGATTTGGGTATCAGCTGAATTGTTGCATTGCTGACAGTGTGGTTACTTGATTCAAAACTTTTTGCGCCTTCAAAAAATCCATCCTTGATAACAATCACCACTACTGCATCTGAGTTGAACTGCACTTTCGTAAGGATGAATTTGCCACTTGCATCTGTAGTCGCAGTAGCTGTTCCACCTGTGACGGTTGCGTTGCCGACCGGGGAATTATTCAAATCAGTAATAACGCCCTGAACAGTACCAGTACCATTGCCATCTCCGGGATTCGATTCATTAGTTTTCTTGCAGGCGAATAGAATAATTATTAAACTAACAACTATTACAGCGGCATTTTTTGAATAAAGCTTTTTCATTTTATTTTGGTTTAATGTTATTTATTTAATTACAGAAAGCTTTTTATTACTGAATATTTCCCGCATTCATTCTTAGTAAAAAATTTTGCCCATTGCTTTCTATTTATTAACTAAAAAAATTGAAGTTGCTCCTGCATGTGATGAACCATCAGTAAGCTTTACCGGATCTCCGTTTTTCCAATATTTAGCAACCCATGCCGGCTCTCCATTGATGAGTTTTCCATCCTGTTCAGCTCCTGCCACATAAATATCATTTCCTGAAACAGCGATGGATGTTGTATAGGCGTCTTTTGTACCATCAGTCAGGTTTACTGGGTTGCCGTTTTTCCAGTATTTCGCTACGTGAAAAGTTCCGTTGAATTCAGCTCCTGCCACATAAATATCATTTCCTGAAACAGCGATGGATGTTGTATAGGCGTCTTTTGTACCATCAGTTAGGTTTACCGGGTTACCGTTCTTCCAGTATCTGGCTATTTCGCCGTCTTCTCCCGCCACATAAATATCGCTACCCACGACGGCAATGGAAGTTGCTTGAGCGAAATATGCACCATCAGTCAGGTTTACCGGGTTACCGTTTTTCCAGTATTTGGCTATATAGCCGTCTTCTCCCGCCACGTATACATCACTGCCAACAACCGTAATGGACTCTGCATAAGATTGCCATATTCCATCTGGGAGTGTTGTCGCCTGCCCATTTTTCCAATACTCGGCTTCAGATCCGTCGTTACCTGCCACATATACATCGTTACCAACGACCGCAATGGAAAATGCAACAGAATACCGTCTTCCATCTGTAAGTGACATAGCCTGCCCGTTTTTCCAGTATTTGGCAACAGCGAATCCGCCAATACCATCCCACTGCGCTCCGCATACATAAACATCATTTCCTGAAACAAAGATGGAAAATGGATCGGCCTCAATTGTGCCATCTGTAAGTGCAGTAGCCTGACCGTTTTTCCAGTATTTAGCTACACGACCTTCTTCTCCCGCCACATAAACATCTACCTGTGGACTGGAATTAGTATCTGAAGTACTTGACACTTCCTTTTGACAGGAACAAAAACCCAACACAATAATTATTAAGAAATAAATTTTTTTCATCTTGTTTATTATTTAATGAAAAAAAACATTTTTCAATTTCCATTTAGTTCCACCAGCCATGCATCACTTTTAGGTCCAGTACTATTGCCTGCGGGAAAACGAAGAAATTTATTATTACCTATGGATCCATTATGGAAATCGGTTATAACTCCATCACTGGATAAAGTCAATCCTCCCAATAAAAAGCTTCCATTATTTATTTCAGCGCCTCCAATGATCATA
>DASYQG010000681.1:0-11035 GCA_036005825.1 Chitinophagaceae bacterium
CCTGAAAAAATAAGTGAAGCAATGAACAGCGGAGATGAGAAATATGTAAAAGTAAAAGATCCCATTCCGGTTGTGATTACTTATTACACAGCATGGGTTGACGAAAATGGGCGACTGAATTTCAGAGAAGATATTTATGGACATGATGAGAGATTGGCGGAGAAAATGTTTAATAAATAAGGTGTGATTGCATGAAAAATTCTTCCCTACATTTGCTCAATGCAACTTGTTGAAGTCACCAATTCAAATCTTGCCAAAGAATTTTTACTTGTAAATGTTGAGCTCAACAAGAATAATCCTGCTTATATCCGTCCGTTAGATAAAGACATCAATGAGGTTTTTGATAAGAAGAAAAACAAAACCTTTCGTTCAGGCGAAACTATCAGATGGATATTAAAAGATGGTGAGGGAAAGTTCCTTGGTCGTATTGCCGCATTCACAAATAAGAAATATAAAAACAAAGGCGATGATGTTCCGGTAGGTGGTGTTGGTTTTTTTGATTGTATCAATGACCAGGTTGCGGCTGATATGCTTTTTGATGTAGCTAAACATTGGCTGATGCAAAAAGGAATGCAGGCAATGGATGGCCCGGTTAATTTTGGCGAAAGAGATCGCTGGTGGGGTTTGGTGGTAAAAGGACATGAAATTCCTCCAATGTATTGCATGAACTTTAATCCACCTTATTATGAGCAAATTTTTGAAACCTATGGTTTCAAAAATTATTTTAACCAGATCTGTTTCTCAATGAAAACAAACGGCCTCATTCATCAAAAATTTTATACCCGGCACGATGAATGTGAGAAGGATCCCAATTACAGTGCGACCTACATAAAAAAAAGTCAGTTAGAAAAGTTTGCGGCTGATTTTACGATCGTTTACAATAAAGCATGGGCAGGGCATGGCGGTTTAAAGCAATTGGAAGAAAGAGTGGTTCTGAAAATGTTTAAAAGTAT
This sequence comes from Chitinophagaceae bacterium, assembly GCA_036005825.1. GTDB lineage: Bacteria > Bacteroidota > Bacteroidia > Chitinophagales > Chitinophagaceae > VBAS01. The sequence continues at coordinate 954 of DASYQG010000681.1, forward strand.
GAAGCCAGTGTTGGATGAACGCCTCTGCTGGTTTGCCTATTATAAAAACAATCCAATTGGAATATGGATCAATTTACCGGATCTTAATCAATGGTTTAAATACCTCGATGGTGGCTTTGGCCTTTTGCATAAGCTGAAATTTCTTTGGGTAAAAGCAACCAAAAAAAATAGAAAATTCACGGGATTAGTTTTTGGTATTGTGCCAGAATTCCAGGGAAAGGGTGTGGATAGTTATATAATAGTTGAAGGAGCCAAGGTCATTCAAAAATTAAAAAAAGAGAATGGTCAGTATATTTTAGGCGAACCTATTTATGACGATTATGAAATGCAATGGATAGGCGAATTCAATCCAAAAATGGTAAACGTAGCAGAAGCTCTTGGCACTTATCGCAGCCGCATACTCACTACTTACCGTTATTTGTTTGATCAAACAAAAGAATTTAAACGACACCCGGTCCTCCTCTGAAGTTCGATCTCCGAAACCGGAAAGGATGTGCAAAAACAAATATCATAGCATCCAAAACTTCTTTATTATTGCAGTCCCTGAAGTCGGAATCTTATATCTCGAATTTCAGTCATCGTTACTATGGATAAATTCGTTGTTTCAGCAAGAAAATACAGACCACAGACTTTTGATACGGTAGTGGGTCAATCGCATATTACTACTACACTTAAAAATGCGATCAGGCATAACCAGCTTGCACATGCATTTCTTTTTTGCGGTCCAAGAGGTGTTGGTAAAACCACCTGTGCCCGAATTCTTGCCAAAACAATAAACTGTGAACATAAAACAAAAGATGGCGAAGCTTGTAATAAATGTCAATCATGTATCTCGTTTAACGAAGGAACATCGATGAACATTCATGAGCTTGATGCTGCCAGTAATAATTCGGTGGATGATATCAGGACATTGGTCGACCAGGTTCGTTTTGCACCACAAGCTGGTAAATATAAAGTGTATATCATTGACGAGGTTCACATGCTAAGCTCTTCGGCATTCAATGCTTTTTTGAAAACATTGGAAGAACCGCCGCCCTATGCAATTTTTATCTTAGCAACAACTGAGAAACATAAGATCCTTCCGACGATCTTAAGTCGTTGTCAAATTTTTGATTTCAAACGGATCACCAATAATGATACGGTTGTGCACTTACAGGAAATTTGTGAGAAAGAAGAAATAAAAGCAGAGAAAGCGGCTCTGCAAGTAATCGCACAAAAAAGTGAAGGCTGTATGCGGGATGCACTCAGCATAATGGACAAAATTGTGAGTTTTACAAATGGTAAACTGACTTACCAAAATACGCTTGAACATCTTAATATCCTCGATGCCGATTATTATTTCAAGCTGATGGATTGCATGCTGAAGCAAGATCTTTCAGGAGCCATGTTATTATATGACGACATTAATAAAAAAGGATTTGAAGGTGATCTGGTGTTAAATGGTTTTGCTGAATTTATCCGCAACCTGCTTGTGTGTAAGGATGAAAAGGTGGCGGTTTTACTGGAAGCTGTAGAAAGCTTCCGGGAAAAATATATTTCAACTGCAAAAAATATTGTACCTACTTTCCTTATCAGTGCTTTGAATATTATAAATGAAGCAGAAATAAATTATAAAGCTGCCCGCAACAAACGACTTCATGTAGAACTTGTTATCATAAAACTTTGCTACCTGCAACAGGCAATTGAAATTTCTTCAGATGCGGTAGGAATAAGTAAAAAAAAAGTAGTTGAATCAAGTCTTGCATTCAGAACTGCGGCGATAAAACCTTTGAAAATTGAAAGTCAAAAGTTAAAAGTCAAAAGTGAAGAAAAAGAAGCTAAATTAGTTATCGATACTTCTGTTGTAAAAGAAGAAAACGCCAATTATAACGCAGAACCTCAAACCTCAAACCAAAAACCTCAAACAACAAAGCTTTCCGCACTTGATAAAATAAGAAAGCAGGTTAAGGGCAATGGAAATAATGGGAATGGAAATGAAATTAATACAGCACTTGACCTTGAAAGTTTGCAAGCTGCCTGGAATGAATATGTACAGAAGTTGAAAAATGAAAAAAATCCCGCCGGTACCAATTTTGATATGGCCGAATTAAAAATCCAGGATGCTAATAGTTTTATTGCGATCGTTACTAATAATATTCAACTGCGTTTTATAGAGCAGGGCGGACAAAAAGCTTCCCAATTTTTGCGAGAGAAATTGCATAATAATCTTCTACAGTTTTTCATAGTAATGGAAGAAAATAAAGAAGAAAAAATTATAGTTGGTGCCCCACTTACTTCCCGGGAGCAATTTTTGAAGATGACAGAACGGTATCCGTTGGTAAAAGAGTTAAAAGATAAATTGAGATTGGAATTGGATTATTGAGAAAGCTATGAGACATGAGCTGCGAGCTACGAGCGGATCATAATAAATTTTACTTACAATTGGCTCAATTGAATTACCGAACATACAAGAGGTGCGACGCAACGAATGCCAAATAGAAATTCTTTTGCTGGGTACATGAAACTCCTTCTTCTTAGAAGTCATTCACCATTCACGAAATTGCCTTAATTTCGGCGCACAATTGAATACGTTATGGCAGAAGTGATTTTAATGCCCCGACTCAGCGACACGATGACCGAAGGTGTGATTGCTGCATGGCATAAAAAAGTTGGTGACAGTGTGAAAAAAGGCGACTTGCTTGCTGAAGTGGAAACTGATAAGGCCACCATGGACCTGGAAAGTTATAAGGATGGAACATTACTTCATATTGGTACTGAAAAAGGCGGCAAGCTGCAGGTGAATGATCTGCTTGCAATCATTGGCACTAAAGGTGAAGATATTTCATCGCTGATAAAAAAAGGTGGACAAGCAAGTGAAAGCAGCGAACCTGCTAAAAAAGCTGAACCTAAAAAAGAAAATACATCTAAACCAACAACTGCCACTAAGCAATCTGCCGCTGCTGAAGCTCCTGCAGCCAAGCCATCAAAAAGCAGCGAGTCTGCAACTGCTGCTGCAATTGATATTTCAAAAATGGAAGAAGTTGTCTTGATGCCAAGATTAAGTGATACAATGACTGAGGGTGTAATTGCGGAATGGCATAAAAATGTTGGCGATAAAGTAAAGAAAGGAGATATCCTTGCAGAGATCGAAACTGATAAAGCAACAATGGAGCTAGAGAGTTATAAAAATGGAACATTGTTACATCAAGGCGCTGCAAAGGGCGAAAAAATACAGGTAAATGATTTGTTATGCATCATTGGTGAAAAAGGTAAAGTGGATGTTGATGCGGTGGTAGCTGCTGCTAAAGGTGGAGGAAGTTCTCAGCCAGCAGTCAGCAATCAACAGCCTTCGTCTGAAAGTTCGAAAGCTGAACCACAAAAAGCGACTGCAGCACCTGCAACAAGTGATGAGCAACATTCAAATGGCAATGGAAGAATGAAAGCGTCACCACTTGCAAAAAAATTGGCTAAAGAAAAAGGAATCGATCTGAAATCTGTCCATGGAAGTGGTGATGGCGGAAGAATTATAAAAGCAGATGTTGATAGTTTCAGTCCAGAATCAACAGTCAGCAGTCAACAAGCTGCAGTTAGCAGTAAGCAACAAGCAGGCAGTGTACAGCAACCAGTAGCGAAATTTACTCCTACAACTGAAGAGAAATTTACAGATACTCCAAATAGTCAGATGCGGAAAACAATTGCCCGTCGTTTGGGTGAAAGCATGTTTGCTGCTCCGCATTTTTATCTCACGATGGAGATCAATATGGATAATGCGATGGCAGCCCGTGCACAGATGAATGAATTCAGTCCGGTAAAAATTTCTTTCCAGGACATGATGATCAAGGCATGTGCTATGGCATTGCGTCAACACCCCGCTGTTAATTCATCGTGGATGGGTGATTTTATAAGAACATATCAACACATTCATATCGGAAGCGCGGTGGCTGTGCCTGAAGGATTGATCGTACCAGTGATAAAATTTGCAGATCAAAAGTCATTTTCACAAATAGCTGCGGAAGCGAAAGAGCTTTATGGAAAAGCAAAAGATAAAAAACTTCAACCGCATGAATTCTCAGGTAATACTTTTACCATCAGCAACCTTGGTATGATGGATATAGAAGAGTTTACTGCGATCATAAATCCTCCTGATAGTTGTATCCTGGCTGTTGGAAAAATAAAAGAAATAGTGGTAAAGAAAGAAGAAGGATTTGGTGTAACAAATGTTATGAAAGTAACTATGAGTTGTGATCACCGCAGCGTTGACGGGGCTGTGGGAGCTGCTTTCCTCCAAACTGTTAAGAAATTTATGGAGAATCCGATCGGGATGCTTGTTTGATTCAACTTACCATATTTATGTCCATTTAGGAATTACTCATAGAAGATTAACTATGAGTAATTATTTTTTTGAGAGTATTTCCACTTTATTATTTAAAATCCCGCTTTAAATTTTTCAAAAAGCTTAATCGATGTGTATTTTTAATATCGCAACGATCCTTATGAAATATTATAACAAAATCTTTGATATTTTTCTGTACGAAGGAGTTTTTATTTTTTTATTCAGCTTGCTGCTCCTTCTTTTGAATGATATATACACCGATTTATTCTTTAAGGTTTCTGTAAGTTCAATCATTACAGCCGGCGTACTTTGGGTAACCGGTCATTTATTCAATCTATTTACCAAAGAAGATACATTCGAAGAAAGCTAAATTTCGGCCTACTGGCTTCTACCGGTTATTTTTTCAAAATATATTTTCAATATTTTTTGAAAGTTCGAAACATATCTCTTAGCTTTGAGTCATGAAACTCCAGGAAGCAAAACAGCAGTTTATTAGCAGTTGGGGCGCATTTGGAACGCATTGGGGTATTAACCGGACAATGGCACAAATACATGCCCTTTTATTGATCAGCCCGGATCCATTGACACAGGATGATATCATGGAAGACCTTAATATAAGTCGTGGTAATACAAATATGAACATCCGTGAATTGATCAATTGGGGGCTGGTAGAAAGAGTGATCTTACCTGGCGAACGAAAAGAATATTTTACTGCAGAAAAGGATATATGGAAAGTGGTAAAACAAATCGTAAAAGAAAGAAAGAAAAGAGAGCTGGAACCTATGATGCAGTTACTCGATAAATTAGAAGATGTGGAAGGTGATAAGAAAGATAAAAAAGTAAAAACGTTTGTGGATACGGTGAGTAGTATAAAACGCTTAGGATTGCAAGCTGACAAAACGCTTGATGTTATGATTAAAGCAGAAGAGAATTGGTTTGTAAGTAACCTCATGAAGATCTTTAAATAAAGAAGCTCAAGATCAGCAAACCGGGCGACCGGTTTTTCTTTGAGAATATAGTTTCATTTTTTTCTGAAACTTTAAAATACTCAATATGAAAATCGTAAGAAAAATAGATTATTACGGACAATTGATCCTGGGATCATTGATGCTTTTATCCGTTCCTGTTATGCTTATTTATGGCTTTTTAGCAGGCCTATTTATCCTTGGTTGCTGGCAATTACTCAGTGCTATTTTTAATACACACTCATTTATTCATACTGGTCACAGTAAGAAAATATGGAGTTACTGGAGATATTGTATCGCGGATCTCACTTTACTTCTCTTACCATGGTTTTTCGAAAAAACATTTATTACCGATAATATCCAGGTGTTCTATTGGATCGCAATGCCAGGCGCTGTAGTAATAGCAATCTATTACCTGAAAATTTATAAAGATCTCATTCAGTTCTTTTCGTTGCGGGATGAATTAGATGGATTAACCAAATCAAAACACTGATCATGAAAAATAAGATCCTTGTTTACGATGATAACTGCCCTTTGTGTACCTGGTACTCGGGACTCTTTGTCAAATATGGCTTTCTAAATGCCGAAAGCCGAAAAGCTTTTTCTACACTTGATGATATTTTACTTTACAAAATTGATTTTGATAAAAGCCGGAATGAGATACCATTATTAGATACGTCGACAAACAAAGTGCTTTATGGAATTGATGCTTTGCTTGAAATTCTTGCTCAAAAAATACCCTTTATAAAAGCCATCGGAAACCTCTCTACTTTAAAATGGATGCTGGAAAGGATCTATAAACTTATTTCTTATAACAGGAAAGTCATAGTCGCAAAAAAATGTGGCCCAGGCAGTTTTGATTGCTCGCCTGATAACAATTATTTATACCGGTTTATTTTCATGGCGGTTTGTTTAGCATTTAATACGCTTATGCTCTTTCCTTTTCAAAGCTATTTATTCAGCAAGATGTCCTATTATCATTTAAATATTTATGAATTACAAGCGGCCCATTTTACTTTTGTAATTATTAATTGTACACTGGCTTTTGGCTTTTCCAAAGCAAAAGGCTATGACTATCTTGGACAGGTAAATATGCTGGCATTATCAGCTATTCTTCTGCTGATCCCATTAATAATAATACAATACTTATTTTATTCAGAATGGTTTATAACAGTATGGCTGGTTATCGCTGCAGCATATATTTTTAAAGAGTATCTGAGAAGAATGGAATATGCCGGAGTTTTATCAAACAATAAATGGATCGTGAGTATGAATTTGCTTAGCCTTACTGGTTTTATATTATTTTTATTCCATTAACCTGGTCATGCAATTCATGCGGGGAGAATTGGTCCGGTCGTTTAAAAATGATTTATGAAAAAGAAATCCATTCAAACGTTGCTAAACTACTTCATAGGAATAGTTTGGATCGCCAATGGACTTTTTTGTAAGGTATTGGATCTTGTGCCGCGCCACCAGGAAATCGTTGCAAGAATTTTAAATATCGATCACCCACGATTCATAACATTATTGATCGGAATTGCCGAGATGGGAATGGCAATTTGGATTTTAAGTAACATCAGATCACGACTCAATGCCATTGTACAAATAATTATTATTTTAATAATGAACATACTGGAATTTTTCCTCGCTCCTGATCTGCTGTTGTGGGGAAAGGCAAATGCTATTTTCGCGTTTTTATTTATTCTTTTGATCTATTACAAAGAATTTTATCTCACCGATAAAATAACCCAAAAGACAATATGTTATCATTCTTAAAAGATCATCCGTTTGCTGTTGAAGCTTTTTTTAAGCGTTCCGTTGTTTTAACGTTTGCAATTCCTAAAGAACAAATACAAGCTCTTATTCCCGAGTGTTTGCAATTAGATCTTTTCAATGATAAATGGGCTTTTATTGCAATAGCAATGGTTCAAACAAAAGACCTGAGACCAAAAGGCTTTCCAAAGATTTCAGGTACAGATTTTTTTCTTATCGGCTACCGCGTATTTGTAAGATTCACCAATAATGCAGGAAAAAATTTGCGTGGATTATACATACTCAAATCCGAAACAGACAAAAATAAAATGAAATTCTTTGGAAATATTTTTACTCACTATAATTACACTACTACTGATATTGGGATAAACGAACAAAATGGATTGATAGAGATCAGTTCAAAGAGATCGGGCTTCAATATTCAGATCAAGGTCCCGGAAAACGAAAATATTGAATTGCCCGTGAGCTCTCCATTTAGTAATTGGAAAGAGGCGAGAAAATTTGCAGGCCCTTTACCATTCACTTTTACTTACTCGCCTGCACAGAAAAAAATTTTGATCATTGAAGGAGTTAGGGAAAACTGGAAACCTAAACCGATACAAGTCCTTAATTATAAATTCTCATTCATAGAGAATATGAAATTGAATGATATAAAATTAGCAAGTGCTTTTATAATTGAAAATATTCCCTATTACTGGAAAAAAGGTAAAACTGAGCAATGGAAAAAAGAAGAAAATTTCAGGGTGTCTTAAATATTTTAAGCTTTAACCGCCATTTCTATTTTTGGGGCATTTTGGCTTTGGTCGCAATATTTGCCAGTCGCTTATTCTTTGAATGGCCAACTCTGATCTTTTGGCTGCTCATTGGAGCATTTCTGTATGGATTAATAATGCCATTGATCGTATCAGCATATGTGTATGATTTTTCGGGCTTTTATAAATTCTCCTGGTTAAGAGATATTGTCAGCGAATCTGAAACAGTAAACCTGATCGCCAACATTAATGCAGGTTTTGATGAAACAAGTTTTATTATTGAAGAAAAATTTCCTTACTCCGATTTAAAGGTCTTTGACTTTTATAACGCCAAACAACATACTGAACCTGCGATAAAAAGAGCAAGAAAAGTGAGTTTACTGTATCCTGATACGAAATCAATTGCAACAAATTCAATACCCTTAAATGACAAAACTGTTGATATTGTTTTTTTACTTTCTGCGGTACATGAAATAAGGTCAAATGGAGAAAAGGTCCGGTTTTTAAAAGAATGCTATCGGATATGTAAGCCCGGCGGAAAAGTAATAATGATAGAGCATTTAAGAGACTTTCCGAATTTCCTTGCTTTCTCAGTTGGCTTTACACATTTTTTCTCCCGTTCTGTTTGGAAAAATGCGTTTGGTCGTGCAGGCTTTACTGAGTTCCAGGAAACTAAATTCACCCCTTTTATGTCTATCTTCAAATGCAATCCTTAATTAATTTTTTCCGATGGAGATCCATCTTAAAATAATCGGCATCCTCCTTATCATGTTAGCCTCAATTCATGTATTATTTCCAAAATATTTTAATTGGAAAATAGAATTGAGTTCGCTGACAATGATTAACAGGCAATTGATGTACATCCATTCTTTTTTCATTGCTTTTATAATATTATTGATCGGGATTCTTTGCCTGACCTCCGCCAAAGAACTTATCGGCACTTCATTAGGCAAAAAAATTTCTTTAGGACTAGGGGTATTTTGGGCAACAAGACTTTTGATACAGTTCTTTGGTTATTCCGCAAAACTTTGGCGGGGTAAAGCATTCGAAACTTCAGTTCATATCTTTTTTTCTATGTTTTGGTGTTATATGACCACGGTTTTTTTATTGATCTTCCTGGCCTGATATATTGACTTGGTACAATGTTGGTATTTGAATAGTTTTATTTTATGAATGAAAAGAAAAAAACATTGGTGTTAGGCGCTTCCGACAATCCTTCGCGCTACAGCTATCTTGCGGTAAATCGATTAAGAAATCATGGGCATCAAGTGGTTGCTATTGGTAAAAAAAATGCAATGGTGGCTGATGTGCCAATTGAAAACGAAAAAAAAGATTGGAAGAATGTTGATACGGTCACTCTTTATTTAAATCCAACTCACCAGCAACAATATTATGATTACATACTCTCACTAAAGCCTAAGCGTATCATCTTTAATCCGGGAGCAGAAAATGATGAGCTTGCAGATCTTGCTTCTAAAAATGGAATTAAACCAATAGAAGCCTGTACGCTAGTGTTGCTTAGCACAAATCAATATTGAAATTGATCAAATTGAAATAGTACGAGCAGTAAACCGTACTATTACTTATTAAAAAAACATTCAATTTCAGTTCATTAATAAGAAATAAAGTTCTGACTACTCCGTTTAATTAATCACCACCATTCGGTGCATCCGTAACCCTCCTGAATAACTACAACAGTATGCTGTTGTCTATCGATATCCTATTTAAACAAAAATTGTATCCAATGAAAAACCTTGCAAAGGGCCTTATCTGCCTGTCCCTATTCTTTATCTGCCTGCAATCTAGTGCGCAAACACCGCCAGTAAGGGAACCGGATATGAACCGCCCCACTCTTTTTCAAAACTTACCGAATAAAATCAGTTGCCGTGTAAATGATCTTTCTGCCTTATTAGAATCAGAAATTGGCAAGACTGTTTCATTTTCACTTGCCGATAATTTGAGTTTCCAGGGAGTAGTCAGTTCTGTGGCATCCAAATTTGACAACACCTTATTAAGTGTTGTTATTAGGTCAACAAATTTTCCTGGCGCTGCTTTATCATTTTCCAGGATCACCAAAGAAGATGGAACTTATTCCTTTGTCGGTCGCATTATCAGCTTTCAACATGGCGATGCATACGAGATCAGCCTGGAAAACGGACAATACTATTTTGTAAAGAAAGGTTTTTATGATCTTGTCAATGAGTAAATTTTTTCATGAGTTCATCCAATTATAACTATGAACCAATCCCTAAAATCTTTGTTATGAAAAATCTGTACAAA
>DASYQG010000682.1:0-34598 GCA_036005825.1 Chitinophagaceae bacterium
AACAACAAAAACAATAAAATATTCTTTTTCATTTTTTTGATTAAGAGAGTTGTATGGACTTCACTTTTCTATTTTTCTGAATCAATACTACGTACATCACCAAAACAAAAGCGGCATAAAAAAATTGACCACGTGATACGCCTACTCCATAAGGAAACCAAATTCCTGGAATAACATTCAATTCAGATACTTCTTTTGGAAACAAGCCAATTGTCACCAATAACGCTGCTACTAAAACTAATAAATCTTTCTTGCCTTGTTTACGGATTCCCTGGTAAATGATAAATAGCATCAATGCCAAAAACAATAATCTCATATAATCTGCGATTGTCGGAAAATGTATTATGGAGTTTGACACCCCCGAAAGTCCGAGCAATTGATTTGCCATGTACAGAAAAGTAAGCGTTGCAATAATTTTAGGTAGCCATTTCGGTTTATGCAGGTCAAACCATTCCCACCAGGCCATCAGCCAGCTGCCAAGCATCAATGGTCTGAGGATAGCTGATCCTACGATAGTGGCCTGATGTCCACTCTCTATTTGAAACCAGAAATAAACAGCCTGGTTCAATCGTACCAGTCCTAACAATATCAACGCTGTGATAAACCATTTACATGATTGTTTTCTGCTCCTGTTCAGTAAAAATATTGTTATTGCCAGCAAGACAAACATGATTGGCAAAACAACTTCCACGATATAACCTTTTATGGTTTGTTCCCATTGAAACCTGTATTTTTTTTCGATATGAGTTTTTTCTCCAAGAGCCGGGGCAATATGAATGCCGCCTGCATCGGGACCCAGACTAGCTGAACTCATCCACACCCTAAAAGCAATTGTAATATTCTTTTCTTTTTTTATAGTTGACGGCAACAGGAACATACGAGGTTGAATACTGTAAACTATTGGAACCGTACCAGAGAAATCACCTGCGCTACCAAAAATTGACCCATTAATAAATAACTGGTAGGCATCATCAACAGCATTTGGTGCTGCTAAAGCTAAATTGTTTCCTGGTACACTATCCAACGGAACATTGAGGCGGTACCAGGCGTAACCTGAATAGTTTGAATGCCCTTTGGCAGTCCAACCCGGTATATAACCTGAAAGTCCCACATCATCATCATGTGCTCCAGGCGGTGCAGTAAGGTCCATGGTTTCCCATCCCGAATCATCATAGTTTGACAGGGCATATTGCATATTATCCCCCACTGTAAATTTCCATGGACCGTTAAGTGTTATGATATTTTTATCGGCGCTTAATTTTTCCTCAGTAGTTGTAAAATGGGAAAGGTACATAATGGTACCTGCTACTAAAAGCAATGTGATAAATAGCATCACATACGGTGTAAAAGAATTTTTTGCGTTTTGTGGAATGCTCATGCAATTTTAAAATTTGGTCTGATAACATTTTCGCTAACGGCCAGGGTATTGCCGAAGGCGGGGCTTTTTATAACTATCCTTGAATTGAAAAACTAAAGTTTAGCCAGGCACAAAGGTGTCATAAAACCCCGTCACCCCCGCTTTTGGCAATTACCTTGTTAGCGGTTCGTTGTTTTTTCGTTTGTCGGCTCATAGTAAAGCGTTACTGCACCACCACTAAAGGTTTTAGTCTTTATGAGTTTAAGAATAGTTCTGTCGTTTATATTTTCAAATAATGGCAAACCGCTTCCTACAACAACAGGGTGAACACAAAGTTGGTATTCATCAATCAAATTAAGTTTCATTAGCTGTATAATTAAACTCCGACTGCCAACTAAAATGTCTCTACCTGGTTGTTGCTTGAGTTCTAAAACTTCTTCTTCAATGGCCCGGTTTGCTAATTTTGCACTTTCCCATTCTACATTTTTCAACGTGTGGGAAAAAACTATTTTTGGAATTTTATCTATCGCCATAGCAAAGTCGTCCATTGTTTTTTCACCTGAAGGATTTTTCACCAGAGGTTGCCAATATTCCATAAGTTGATATGTTATTCTACCGTATAGAATTGCATCTCCCTCATTTAAAAGTTCCGTATAATGTTGATGTATTTCTTCATCTGGAATACCTGCTGTATGGTCGCAAAACCCGTCAAGTGTCATATTGATTGCTGCAATTACTTTTCTCATATTTTTAAGTTTATGTCAATCCAAATTCGTGTGTCGTTTTTACAATTGCCGCTAACTCATAAATATACGCAACTGGTGGTATAGCCTGGTTCTGAAAATCAAGTGACATTTATACCATGGCATTTTGATTTAGAAAAATGTTTGTGATTCGTAGCCCGGGGTCTGAGCAGGTCGTTTTCTTTTTCATTGGAGTTTTCCTCAGCTCAAGACCCCAGGCGGACCAAAATCAGTCTCAGGACAACCCGATTCCCTGCAACTTAAAAGTTTTGCAGGGAATTGTTTTTTTTTCAACAACTCTCACCTGGAAGACCTAAATCATTTTATTACTGACTTGAGTATTTTAAAGAGATTAAGAAATTTTTTACCAAACATTTGGGATTGGGTTTACTATTTCATAATAGTAGCTTGTTAGTGGAATTCAATCCTCCTTTGTAAATCTTCCCGTTCCTTCCTTTTGCCTGATCTGTCCTTAATTGAATACACAACCAACCAACTAGCTTGATAATTTGTAACGAAGAGGAACCAAAAATAATTACAATGTCCACTAATGAACTATACCATCATAAATTAAAAGTAATTGTTGCAGATGATCATCATCTTTTTCGTTCTGGTTTCATTATGGTATTGAAAGGGACAAATATGATCTCTTATATAAAAGAAGCTGAGAACGGAAAAGAAGTGCTTGATATTTTACAAACTGAAAATTTTGATGTTGTTTTTATGGATATCTCCATGCCCGTAATGAACGGTTTTGTAGCAACAAAAGAAATTAAATGCAAATTCCCTCAAACAAAGATCATTGCTATTTCCATGTATGAAGATGACCAGCATATGACAGAGATGTTTCAACATGGGGCCACTGGCTATTTATTTAAGAATACAGATAAGGAAGAAATTGAAAAGGCATTGGAAGAAGTTTTTTTTAATAATAATCTTTATTGGCCAAAAAAAGCCGGCGATAAGCTATTTAGAAAAGTTATTTTAAAAAAAGAATCGAACGATAATTCAAATAGTAAATTATTCAGCGATCGTGAAAAAGAGATCATCAGCCTGATCTGCCAGGAGTTTTCCACAAAAGAAATTGCCAATTATCTTCATCTTTCCCAAAAAACAATTTCATGGCACCGTGAAAACATTTTGCAAAAGACACGTTCAAAAAACACTGCCGGCCTTGTAGCCTATGTTTTCACCAATGGCATTAAGTAAAGCTGAATTTTCCTATCTTATACTAATCAGACTCAACGTCCATAATTTAATTTTTGTTTGACTTCATCAGTTCAAATACACGTATTGTTCAGTTGTTGATCGATATTTAAAACAATCACTTGTTTTTTGTTACCGGGATAAATACGGGTTTTCAAAAACCGGTAAAATTGCCGGTAGTTTTCTTTTGTATGAAAACAATATTTGTAAACATTCTTCAAACTGCACCATTAAATCTTTTTTCATGCTTGATAAAGCAATGGGTTTTCTTCAAAATCGTATAGTAACAGATCAGTTCAATGATGAAGATCCGGAACCGGTTGTTATCGGTGCTTTGTTTAATGAAAAAGGTGAGCCATTGATCGGTGCGGGGCTGGTGGGATTGATGATTTCAAACGTTGAAGAGGAAAGGACATTTAAAGTTCAGCTACAGAAACAAAAAAGAACCGACAGCGATATTGAAGTAGCAAATCCGGAAATCAAGCTTAATCTATATGTTCTTGCAGCAGCGAATCCCGGGGCAAATGCAGTTTCTTATGACGCCGCTTTGAAAAGATTATCAGCCGTATTAACTTATTTCCAGGGCACTACTTTCTTCGACAAAACTGATTATCCCGATCTTGATCCTATTGAATACCTTATTGTTGAATTGTACTCTTTGACTTTTGAACAGCAGAACCAGTTATGGGCATCATTAGGAGGTAAGTATATGCCTTCCGTGGTTTACAAGGTCAGGTTAGTAGTAATCGATAAAGGATTCCTGGGGGCCAAAGAAAAAGCCATCCTGGAAATTGATAGCAATCTTCACCGGATAAATTGAAATTCAGATGAGAACCAGGTACGATGTACTTATTTCAGTACATGTAGAGCATAAATATTTTACTGATCGTTTTTTTGATTCATTCGAATTGAAACCAGATAAAAAAACAAAAACGTCTATTCAATACTTTGGGTTGCTGGTAAAGAAAATCCGTAACAACTGGTTTTTGTTGTATCAATCTGATGGCCCGCGGAAAACAGATACGGAAGCACTGGTAAATAAAGAATTTGTTTTTATACTCGATATCAAAGACAACGCTTTTGATCAGTATACAAATCCTGATCTCATACCCAAATCAAAATCTATACAATTTTACGCAGCTACTATTGATAATAAATTCTTCAGCTCTTCAAGATTTATTGAAGCTCCTGTATTTGATTACACTATTCAGCATTCGGAACGTCCCGTTAATATTAAACTGAAAAAGTTCAAAGGAGAAGTGTTGAAAGACGCTGCTATAATTGAGTCTTCCCAAAAAAAATACACTTTTGATTTAACAGCAACAGGAGAGCAGGCTTATGATATTTCAGAAAACACTTTACCGCCAACAGATGAAAGAAAACGGGAAATCTTTGTGCATGAGAGTTATTTTAATGACCCTTTTTACGGAATGCTCTATTTCAAAGTGGTGCAGGCTGATAAAAACACGAATCAGTATAACCTGGTTTTCGAAAAAAAATAAAACAATACCTCTAATCTAAAATTATCATAATTATGGCTTACAGAACTCCTGGCGTATACGTGAAAGAAATCTCTGTATTCCCACCATCAGTGGCCGAAGTGGAAACCGCCATTCCAGCATTTATCGGTTATACAGAAAAGGCTGAAAAGAACGGGGAGGGAATCACCCTTCCAACACGCATCTCCTCACTCAAAGAGTTTGAGGAATATTTTGGCAAAGGCCCCGTACAAAAGGCCGATGCTTATACAATTGACCTGGAACAGTGGCAGGATCCGACAACAAAATTGATCACAAAATCAGTTGTTAAAGTTACAACTGATGAAACAAAATTGTCGAGTCATAACCTGTATGATTCAATGCAGCTTTTCTATGCAAATGGCGGAGGTAATTGTTATATAGTATCTGTTGGGAAATTTGAAGATGATGGGCCCGATGCGGACGATTTAAAAAAAGGGATTGACAAAATACGGGCTTACGATGAGCCAACTATGATAGTGATTCCCGAAGCATCCGCATTATCTGTTACCGAAATGAACGGGGTGATTGGCGAAAGCATAAAACAATGCTTTGAGCTTAAGGATAGAGTTGCTATAGTGGATGTAAAACATGATCCAAAAAAAACGTATATAGAAAATGCTGAAGCATTTCGCACCAACTCACCTGCAGACTATGACCAGGTAAGATATGCGGCAGCTTATTATCCTTACTTAATAACGAATATCGATGTAAGCACAGATGCAGACACTCTTAAAATCGGAAAGCATTCTATAAACGGAGCCGATGCCCCTGCATCCGATACAGTAGCGGGTAAAACTTTGAAAGAAATTAACGATGCAAAGAAAAATCAGCTATTCAATTTTCTTAAGAATGAAATAGGAGCAAAACTAAAAGTTGTGTTGCCCCCCTCTCCTGCAATGGCAGGTATCTATGCCAGGGTAGATTCTGCACGGGGAGTTTGGAAAGCTCCTGCTAATGTAAGTGTAGCAAATGTGGTGGGTCCCGTAATTAATTTGAATGACGATCAGCAAGGCGAGTTAAATATAGATGCAGGATCCGGTAAATCTGTTAATGTTATTCGTTCCTTCTCAGGTCGCGGCACTATAGTTTGGGGAGCCAGGACACTTGATGGTAATTCCAATGAATGGAGATATATCAATGTGCGAAGATTTTTTAATATGGTTGAAGAATCTGTTCAGAAATCTACCGTTTGGGCCGTATTTGAACCCAATACAAAAAATACATGGGTGATGGTAAAATCAATGATTGAAAATTACCTGATCACCAAATGGCAGGAAGGTGCACTGGCCGGAGCCAAACCTGATGATGCATTTTACGTAAAAGTTGGATTGGGAGTAACTATGACGGCCGACGATATACTCAATGGTATTATGAATGTTGAGATTGGTATGGCTGTTGCAAGACCTGCCGAATTTATAATACTTAAGTTCTCTCATAAAATGCAGGTATCCTGATTAACTGAACAAAAAATTTAAAAAACAAAAAATAAATACTTATGGCAAAATATCCTCTTCCGGTGTTTCACTTCACAGTACAGTGGGGCGGAAACAATTTGGGATTCTCTGAGGTTTCAGGACTGACCCAGGAAGTGCAGGTTATTGAATATCGTGAAGGCTCAAGTCCGGACTTTGGCCCGGCAAAAATGCCCGGCTTGCATAAAGTGAATAACATTACTCTTAAGCGTGGCATTGCTAAAGCCGATAACCAATTCTTTCAATGGCTGTCAACTATTAATCTTAATACAGTGGAAAGAAGAGATATCACTATCATGTTGCTCAATGAAAAACATGAACCTGTGATGGTGTGGAAGGTGTTGCAGGCATGGCCGGTAAAAGTGGAAGGACCATCATTGAAATCCACCGGTAATGAAGTAGCCGTTGAATCAATAGAATTAGCACATGAAGGTTTAAGTCTTGAAAATAGCTAACAGGTATCTATATGGCAGAGACAGATCGTCCATATTCCATGCCGCGTTCATTCCACTTTAAAGTAGAGTTCCAGGGTGTTCCTGGTGTTAAAGCCAATGATGTAAAATTTCAGGATGTTTCAGGATTAAATGCTGAAGTTGGAGTGGAAGAAGTAAAATCGGGCGGCGAAAATCGTTTTTCGCACCGCTTACCAACCCGTGCAAAGTATAGCAATCTCATTTTAAAAAGAGGAATGCTGGTTGATTCAGGTCTTATTCAATGGTTCATTGATGCCGTGGAAAATTTTAGCTTCTCACCCGCAACTATTGTTGTTAAGTTGCTTGATAAAGATCACCAGCCTATTGAATCCTGGAATTTCATAAAGGCCTGGCCGGTGAAATGGAGTATTTCAGATTTCAAAGCAACTGACAACGGTGTTGTGATTGAAACTGTTGAATTAGCCTACCAGTATTTCAAAAGAGGAGGATGAAATATGCCAGTACAGATTAATGAAGTTATTGTTCGTGCAATTATTACTGGTGATGATGCCAGCAAGAGAACTGAATCCTCACCGATAGCTATGGAGGAAAATCTTTCTGCTGTAACCAAAAATGAACTGCTCGAGCTGATTGATGAAGTAATTAATGATAAAAAAGAACGCTGATGCCAGGGCTGCTTACCAATCTTAAAATTCTCGGATTCCAGAATATTGGCGGAATACCAATTAGTATTCCATTGTTATTCGAATGCATGTTCAATCCGGACACATACACGGTTGAGCATAATGTTTCATTTAACACTGAACAGCCGAAGAATGGCACGGGTGGTGACCCGGGATATAATGGAAGCCCGCCAGGAACTTTCAGCATTGAATTTACCCTTGATGGAACCGGGGTTTCTTCAGATTTGGAAATCCCTTCTATACCTGTTCCCGTACAGGTTCTTTTATTCAATACTGTTACAAGGGAGATCAGCGGAGATCTTCATCGTCCCAATTATCTGATTATTCAATGGGGAACATTTATCAGAGATTGTGTGTTGGTTAAATCCCGTATAACCTATACTCTTTTTGATAGCAATGGAATTCCTCTGCGTGCAAAAGTTAATGCAACATTTATTGAAAGAACGGATAGCAAACTAAACCAGATAGCGGGCATGTTCTCGTCTCCTGATCTCACACACAGCAAACTGGTGGAGGTGGGAGACATTTTACCATTGATAGTTTATAAAGAATATAAAACACAGGATTATTACTTGCAGGTAGCCGCAGCAAACAAGTTGAGAAATTTTCGTAAGCTGGAACCGGGTACCACAATTAATCTTCCGCCAATTTCCTGACCATGATACTAGATGATCTGCTTCCGCAAACACAAGAACCGACAGATGTCAGGTCGCATAAGATACTGATTGACGGAACCGCTATCAGTAATGAGATCGGTGTGTTTGCTATAACGGTCGGAAAGCAGTTCAACCGTATTGCCACTGCAAAAATTGTACTGCTTGACGGAGATTCGGCCTCTCAAAAATTTGAGCTAAGTGACCAGGATCTTTTTAAACCAGGAAGTGAAATAGAAATACAATTGGGTTATCATAATAATACACAAACAGTTTTTAAAGGAATTATTACAAGGCATGCTTTAAAAGCAAAACAAACATCTTCATACCTCTATATTGAGGCAAAAGATAAAAGCGTCTCACTTTCTTTACGCCGAAAAAATAATTATTTCTTTGATCAGAAGGATAGTGATGTAATAGAACAATTGATCACAGATGAGGGGCTTGATGCAAACGTGGAAGCAACACCTGTAACTTATAAAGAAATGGTACAGTACAACTGCACTGATTGGGATTTTATTTTATCCCGTGCGGAAATGAATTCTATGCTTGTACTGACCGATGATGGAAACGTGGTTGTAAAAAAACCTTCGATGACGGGAACATCACTGCTAACTGCATCGTATGGGAGCAACGTTTTTGAATTTGAGACCGAAATAGATGCCCGCCGGCAATTCAAAAGCATTAAAAGTCATTCATGGAATTATTCTGATCAGAAATTACAGGATTCAGATGATGGAAGTTTTTCTTTTGATGAAAGCGGAAACATCTCTTCATCAGAACTCGCTGATATATTCAATAGCGACGAATATGCAATTAAGCATGCGGCATTTATTGCTGATGAAGAATTAAAAGAATGGGCTGATTCTTATGCCATGAAAAGCAAATTATCTAAAATATGCGGTAAAGTAAAAGTGCAGGGTATTGCTGCTATTAAACCGGGAAATATTATAACGCTTGACGGCATAAGTGATCGCTTCAACGGAAAAGTTCTTGTTACAGGTGTGCAGCATATTTCTTCAGTTGAAAATTACCTTACAGAAATCCAGTTCGGATGGAATCATGAATGTTTTTATAAAACAGAAGACATTATTGAAAAACCTGCTGCAGGACTTGTTCCCGGCATTAACGGACTACACACAGGAATTGTAACGAAATTAGAAAGTGATCCTGATAATGAATTTCGGATAAAAGTAAAAATTCCTTTAATCAGCAATGATGAAGAAGGAACATGGTGTCGCATCGCCCTTCTCGATGCAGGGAATGAACGTGGCTCCTTTTTTATGCCTGAAATCAATGATGAGGTAGTGCTTGGCTTTGTTAATGGCGATCCAAGGCACGCAGTCATTCTGGGTATGCTCCATAGCCAGGCAATGCCTGCACCGGTTACAGCCAGCGATGATAATAACGAAAAAGGATTTTATACGAGGAGTAAAATGAAATTGACTTTTGATGACGATAAAAAAATCATAACAATTATTACTCCGAAAAATAAATCTATTGTAATAAATGATGATGATGGATCAATTATTTTATCCGACGAACTGGATAATAAAATAACTATGAACAGCGATGGTATCAGTATTGAAAGCCAAAAAGACATAAAATTAAAAGCAAACGGCAATATAACAGGGGAAGCTATGCAGAATATCGATTTGAAAGCAACGACAGGATTAAAAGCAAAAGGCACCGCCACTTCCGATTTTGGTGATTCGACATGTGTAACATCGCTTAAAGGTTCAATGGTAAATATTAATTAAAAATAAATGGACATGGGATTTGCTGCAAGAGTTACTGATATGCATATATGCCCGATGCAAATACCACCTACGCCAACACCGCATGTGGGAGGGCCAATTCTTCCGCCCGGAAACGTACAAGTATTGATAGGCGGATTGCCAGCTGCTTGTGTGGGTGATAACTGTATCTGTACCGGTGGAGGACTTACTGATCCAATCATCATGGGTTCAAAAACAGTGAAAATAGGAGGAAAGTTTGCAGCACGCCAGGGCGACACAACATCGCATGGCGGAACTATACAAGGTTTTTGTCCTAATGTTCAAATAGGAGGATAATTATGGAAATAAAAAAATCATTTCTTGGCACTGGCTGGAATTTCCCTCCCACATTTCATAAAGAATTCTGGGGCGTAGAAATGATATCGGATGAACCGGATATTAAAAGTAGTCTTGATATTCTTTTTTCAACTGACCCTGGTGAAAGGGTGATGCAACCTCTTTATGGTTGTGCACTTCGCAAGTTCTTATTTGAGCCTATGAATGTTTCTACGAAAACAATGATGGCAAAAATAATTAAGGATTCATTGATGTATCATGAACCAAGGATCATTGTCGATAATATTCAGGTTGGTTTGCCCGATAGTGCTGATCAACGATTACTCTTCCAGAGCAATATGGAGGGAGTGTTATTTATCAGCATCGACTACCGGGTGATCACCACAAACACACGTTATAATTATGTATATCCATTTTATTACAGTGAAGGAACAAACTTAGTAAGATAATTTATGGCAACTGATAAAGAAGTTAAAAAATGCTGTGGTCAAAGCGATAGCAATAGTGAAGGCACCAGTATGCTTACCCGTTTCTTGCAGATACTTGATCCTGCAAAGGCGCCGCTGGATCCTTATAATACACAGGATATCCTGGTCTTTGCAAAGCATTATGCCGACCTGGTCCGTTATTATGATCTGGATGATTCCATTGATTGGGTAGATTTTGAAAATGGAGTTATGACCGATGAGCCGTCGAGCATAATTCAAGAGGACCAACATCATGACCACAAACAAAACCAGCAACTGGTTAAATATTTGCCGGCAAAAGCAAACAAAATAATTACATGGAAAGAATTTTTTTACAAAGACATTGCTGTTGTGGTAGCTTCTATATCACGGTGGGAGACGAAACTCAGGCAAATTAAAAAAGAATATAATGACATCCGTAAGAGAATAGAAGCAAAGCCTAAAAAAGAAAACTTCCGTGAACTTTTCCTGACTATCATTCATCATCTGAAACGAATTGACCGCTGGTATCAGCGGAGCGTTGATCCTCATCCTTTGAAGCGGGAACTGGAAGTAAAAATAAAATCATTCCTTACTCCGGCTTTGAATAATCTTATGTCTTATGATAAGGGCATGATACTAAATGTAGCAGATGACCTTGATCTTATCACACACTATGAAACCTTTAAAGAAGACCCCTGGGGTCTTTCTTTTGAGGCTATTGGTCCGGACGACTCTATTTATGTTGGAAATACTACCAAGCAAAAAATTATTTATGCATTAATGTATGTGGATGATGTATTCAATACAATGTATAAGGTGTACGAAGAAATAACCGGGAGAAGCAAATATTATTGGCAGCAGGCCATTGAGAATTTTCCATCACATCAGCCACACATGGCTTTATTCATTTCGTTTGTTGAGTTATTTTCCTATGCGAAAGATGAATTAAATGATCTTACAAGAAGACATCTTGAATTTTTCTATCGTGATGTGCTTCATTTAACAGAAAAACCCGCCAGCCCTGATTCTGTTTACATGATCTATCAGTTAGCAAAAGGTGTTGATGAGTTCGATTTAAAAAAAGGTACTGAACTTACGGCAGGTAAAGATTCGTTAGGAAAGCAATTGCTTTATAAAACAGACCAGGAGCTGGTTATTAATAAGGCAGTTGTCAAAGAACTGAAAACCCTCTTTTTAGATAAAGGAAGTCCTATTAAAAATATTTATGCAGCTTCTGTTGCGAATAGCGCTGATGGTAAAGGCGAAAAATTCAAAGATCCGGAAACAGCATGGCCAACGTTTGGATATTTTGAAACAAGTAATGATGGCGATAAACTAACCGGCGAAAAAGCAACCTTTGGTTTTGCAATTGCATCGCCACAATTTCAATTAAGTGGTGGCGAAAGAAACATTGTTATCAAGTTAAAATTTAGTAAGCCCCCGAAAGGCCTGATTGCTGAACTAAACAGGATTGATAATGAATCATTGAAAGTTCAACTTAGCGGAGCAAAAGAATGGATCGAACCTGAAAATCTATATGAAGAGCGGTTGACAAATGAGAAAAAAGCCATCGGCATTGTATATCCCTCTGAAAGAGATAAGATACTTGCATTTATTAATGGGGCTACAGTTGCGGATGATATAGCGGGAGTGGAGCACCAGGATGGTCCTGTATTTGATAATCCTGCCAAAGATACTTCTGCAAAAAATCCATTTGAAGATTACGATATTGGGACAGATATTGCGAAAAAACTAGTAGACAGGGTTGTTAAAGATAAAAAACCTTTTGCATCTCTTTCGGAGTTATTGGATGTAGATGGGTTAGGTTTGGATAAGATGTCTGATCTGATTTATTCTTTTTCGGATCAAAACATAGGATGGAAAGCAAAAACAAATGAACTCTATATTAAAGCTTCCATTCATACAAAGCAGGATCCTGTAGTTCCTTATAATAACAAAACACTTAAAGAAAATTTTTCTACAAATTATCCAATATGCAAAATAATATTTTCAGGTACTCCGGATTTGTATGAAAAATTTAAAACTGCAAAAATTGAAAGCATTGATATTTCCGTAAAAGTGAATGGCCTGACAGATATAGATATAAAAACAGATGACGGCCCGGCAGATCCCGCAAAACCTGTTTTTCTTTTTACTGCCCGCCCTCAGGCAGGCTCATCTTTTTCAGTCGGGAGTAACGAGTTTATCAATAAAAAAATAGATCGCCTTGTTATAAAGGGAGAATGGATTGGAGAGCTGGATTTTCTTAATCGTTACCATCTTTATTCAGGTGATAGAACGAATGCAGCAAAATATAAATCTTCGCTGGCTATATTTTATGGAAATGAATGGCATCCAATTACTACAACGGATATTCAGCTTTTTCAGACTGCTCTTAATACGAAAACTAAAAATGTTGAAGTTGTCTCAAATACTTTATTGATCAATATTCCAGAACGCGAAAAAGACTATTTATCAAAGGCTGAAGCAACAGAAGCTAATTATTCGCAGATTGTTAAATTCACTTTGCAACCACTTGATTTTGGACACGATGAGTATCCGGTTTTAACCGCATATCAGTTGGCTAATAGATTGAATGAAAATGGAGATTCAGTTGATGATAAGAAAATCACTGATCCAGACCTGAAGATGATTTATATCCCTCAACCACCAATCGCACCACAGGTTAAATCTCTTACAATGAATTATGTGTCTTCACAAACACTTCATAATCCCAATGGGCAGGTTTTTCATATTTATCCTTTTGGTGTAACTGAAATATACCCGTTCCCACTCTTAACTGCTAATAATTTAAATTCTTCTTTTGATAAGCTGTTGAAAAGAGAAAAAGAAACCGATCAACTTATTATTCCAACAATATCCTTATTACCACAATTCAAATTTGGAAGTGATGAAGAAAGTATTTCTGAAATAGCCAAATTAAACAACCTGGTCTCTATAAAATATGATGATTTTAAAAAGAAAAAGTATTTCTATCTCAATCAATATGAATCTATCGAAGATCAGCAAGGCAATTTATACATCGGGATTGAAAACATTGTACCGCCGCAAAACCTTTCTTTACTTTTTAAGTTTGCTGATGGAAGCGCATATGACAACGATAGTGAACCGCCTCACATACACTGGAGTTATCTTGTCAATAATGAATGGCTGCACCTGCCGCAGGATCATTTGATCACAGATAGCACTTATGGTTTTCAAACAACAGGCATCATCCTGTTTGATTTTCCATCTGATGCTACTAATAATAATACCATTCTTACAACAGGATTGTATTGGCTTTGCGCAAGCGTGGACGATAATGCACATATGATACCGAAACTGCTTGCCGTGATTGCACAGGCAAACCAGGCAACTTTTTTTGATCAGCAGAATGACCCGGTTCATTATAAATCTCCTTTACCTGAAAAAACGATCTCAAAACCGCTCGTTAAAATTCCCGAAGTAAAAACTATTGAGCAGCCATTCGAGTCCTTTGATGGAAAACCTGGCGAAGAGGGAATTCAATTTTACCAACGTGTAAGTGAAAGGCTGCATCATAAAGGCCGGGCAATAACGCCATCAGATTATGAACATTTGATTTTACAACAGTTTCCTTCGGTATATAAGGTGAAGGTACTTTCCCATACCGACCCTGAATGCTTATGCAGGTATGAGGATTCTGCAAAAAAAGATCACAAAAATGACTGCTGTTGTCCGCAGGTAGCTCCGGGTCATGTATTAATAGTCGCTATTTCAAATCTCAGGAATAAAAATGCTATTGACCTTCTAAAGCCGAGGACAGGACGGAGAACCCTGCTTAAGATCGAAGAGTTTTTGAAAAAAAGAGTTTCTCCCTTTGTGCATGTGCATGCTAAAAATCCAAAGTTTGAAGAAGTGAAAGTGAGTTTCAATGTAAAGTTTTATACCGGAATTGATAAAGGCTTTTATCTGAAAAAACTCAACGATGATATTATCCGTTACCTCACCCCCTGGGCTTATGATAGCAACTTTGAAATATTATTTGGCAACAAAATATATGCATCAAAAATTATTGATTTTGTTGAAGGCCTGGATTATGTTGATTACATAACCTGTTTCAGCATGATACATCTTGTGGAGGGATGTTGTAAGGATGATACATTAGAGGATATAGATTGCACAGAAATACCCAAAAAACTGGCCAGGTTGCATGCGTTAATTCAAAAAGAAAAAGAACTGAAGAAAAAGGAAAAAGAACTGAGGGAAGAGGGAATAGAACCGAAGAAAGAGGAAATAGAACTGAGTGATGTTGAAAAAGAAGAAAAGAAAACACTTGAAGGAAGATTTCTTAACGAAGTTTCCGCTACTTCTTTACAGGCAATTCTTGTTTCAGCTAAACATCACTGTATTGAATTAATTGAAGAGGAACCCATGGATGACGATTGTAATTGTTCGGAAAAAAATAAAAAGAAAAAATAATGAAATCATGAGAACATCAGAAACTATAGATAAATCCATTAAACTAAAAGCGGCTGAAGATTATAACTTTCTTCGCAGGGAAGGAATAAAACATATTGAAAAGCTGGGTGGTGATATCTGGACGGATTTCAACACTCATGACCCCGGCATTACTATACTTGAAAACATGTGCTATGCCATAACCGACCTGGCTTATCGTACCGGCTTCGATATGAAAGATCTCCTTACAAAACCCAATAAAAGTAGTAATGAATGGAAAAATATATTTTACACGGCCCGGGAGATACTTCCCTGCAATGCTCTTACTATAAATGACTTCAGGAAAATTGTAATGGATGTTTTAGGAGTACGCAATGCATGGATAACAACCAGTAAAGATTGCGAGGTGCCGTTGTATATAAACTATGAAAACATCAAGACTAATTTTAAGAAAATTAATGAAGAACAAACTGATAACAATAAAGAGGAAGGACCCTGCGGATGTTCCGACAAAATAAAATTGCCACATAAGGATTTTAAAGGGCTGACATTTTATGATGAATTTCCTGAAGGCTCCGCAGAGAATTACAGGATACTGGAGCTCAACGGGCTCTATAAAATTATTGTAGAATATGAAGAGGATATCATAGAAAAGAAAAAAGAAGACGACGTAAGGAAACAGGTTTTGAAAGTGCTTCACCGGCACCGGAATGTATGCGAAGATTATTTAAGCGTAACAGGAGCTGAATACAAGGATTTTTTTCTGCAGGTAAATGTTTTGCTCAGCGAAAATGCTGATGCAGATTTAGTGCTTGCGGAAATGTATTATCTCATTCAGAATTATTTTACACCGGTGGTTAAATTTTATTCGCTTGATGAAATGCAGTCAATGGGAATACCGGTAGATGAAATTTTTGAGGGACCTGCTTTAAAGCATGGTTTTATTCGTAATGATGAGCTGGAAAAAACGGATATGTTCCGTGATATGCGTTTGTCGGATATAATTAATTTCATTTCAGATATAGAAGGTATAACCGCTTTAAAGAAATTCAAAATACTTGAAACACCTGATGAGGCTACGCCTGCAACTGAAGAAAGTGATCATTGCGGTAATGAGGAATTTTTTGCACAATGGATTGACAGAATAAAAAAGGAAAAACTTGTAGGCAGGTTGTCAATTGAAGACATGCTTAAATTTTTTCACCCATCTGAAGAAGATCTTGTTACTCCCATTTCAGAAATTCATTTCGAAAAGCCAAGTGGGGAAGTTGTTATTAATACCGACAGATTTGAAAAACTATTGAATGATCTTAGAGGCAGGGATAAATACATGAAGAAACATGGATTTGAAAAGAATTTTCATGTTCCTGTGGGCGAGAATATGGAATTAAATAAATTTCACCCGGTACAATATCAATTGCCTTTTACATACAGGGTGGGAGAAGCCGGGTTACCTGTACGGGACGGAAAGAAAAGACTTGTTCAGTCACTTCAATTAAAAGGATACCTGGCTGTATTTGAACAATTGTTTTTAAACTACATGTACCTGTTGGATAATATGAATGAAATATTTTCATTCAATAATATTGAGTTTAAAGGAAAGTCTGAGCACAAAAAAAAGAAATCTGCCTGCGATGCCCTGGAAGAATCACCACATGATGCAGGTAAGAAACCCGAACAAGAAAAGAAACCTCCTCCGCATTTATCAAACCAGATCATTTATAAGAATGAGGAGGGTGAAATAATCGAAACAATTGCAGGGTATAAACGACTTTACTACGATGCAGAAAAATACCTGAATGAGCTGGAGGGGATCATTCAGCCTGAAAGTGATTTTGAATGGCAAAGGAATAAGATCCTGGATCATTTGCTTGCCAGGTTCAATGAACAAATGGATGAGTATGCTTCATTGATGAAGTATATGTATCCTGATGATTACCTCCTTCGTATAATTAAAAATAAAACTGACCTGCTTTCAGATTATCCCGCTATCAGTAATTACCGCTCCCGTGGCTACAACTATAAATTGGAAGCAGAGGAAACGGATTATGAAAACGAAACATGGGATGAAGAAATGATCGCATTAAATATCTCAGGTCTTGAAAAAAGAATTGCCAGGTTAATAGGCTTGAGTAGTTACAAACGTCATGATCTTGCGCCTGATAATTTATTTATTGAAACAAAGGAAGCGGATAAATATAACAAGGAGCTCGTTAAAATAGTTTTGTATGAAGATAAAGCAGAAGAAAAAATTCTTTTGGAAACAAAATTTGTAGAAATAAAATGCAGTGATGAACTAATGCATGCTTTTATTGAAAGTGGCTGTTGTGTCAAAAATTTCGTGCAATATCCTGAACAACAAGCGCCGCATAAACGTGTTCACCATCACCAGCATCATTCAGAATTTAGTTTTGCTTTAAAAGATAAGGAGGGCAGAGAGATTGCTCGTAGCCCGGTTTATCACTCTGATAAACGTCGGGACAAGGCAATGGATCTGGCAAAATGTTACCTGGAAAAGATTTGTCATAACGAGGGTTTTCACATGATAGAGCATATTTTATTGCGGCCAAAAGGCGATACCCAATTGACTGATGAAGGCGGTAAAGAGTATGGAGACAAATTTCAACTGCTTGATATTTGCGTGGATAAATGTGATCTTACACTAATTCGGGATCCTTCCCCTGCAATTGATTATAAATTCGATATACAGGTACTTCCGCCAAAAGAATGCCGTGATGGGAAGAGATGGAAAGTGATACTCAATCGCCGGAATTCTAAGGGCAAGTATATAGTGAAAATACTGGAACATACATTCAAAGATTTTGATCTTGCTTCTGATTTTATTTCAAATCTCAGGGAGTATGGAAGTGAGCTGGTTAATTATACGATCTATAAAAGTGAAAAGAAGTATTATTTCAAGTTGAAAGACAAAAATAGAAATACACTTGTTGAAAGCAGTTGTTTCACAAAATTTTCATCTGATAAAAAAGTTATTGATGACAGTGAACCAGGCAGACGAACAAAATGTGAGTACATAGTGGAAGGTGATGCACCTATCATTGATGAAATTGAAAAGCTAAAGAAATTTCTGTCCAATGAACTTGACCTTTATTGTTGCGAGGAATCTTGTGACCACAATACAGATCCTTACTCGCTTCGGTTGACCTTTGTTTTACCTTGCTGGCCGGAGCGTTTCCGTGATAAAGGATTTAGAAAATTTGTTGAAAAGGTCATTCATTCTGAAACGCCGGCTCATATTCAAGCTAATATTTTCTGGTTAGGTATTACCGAAATGCGTGACTGCGAAGAGGCCTATTTTAACTGGGTGATTGAAATGTCGGCGAATAATGTACCCGATATCGGCATTTGCAACACACTAATCAACCAGGTCATACAATTAAAAAATTGTGATGAACATTGTGAAGATAAAGAATCAATTTACAGGGTAGGGCCTGGCACAACTGATAGACGAAATGAAAAATAATTTTTTTTCAAAAAACCATTTTGAATGCCGGCAAATGATCATATTATCAATAGACAGGTATTCGAATTTGAATGCTTGCATAGCGAGCATGCCTTCCAGATAAAAAATAAGTTTGATCAGGATGTTCAGTATAAGATTTCAAAAATCATAGAACGTGCCTGCGAAAAATTAGCAATTGAAGATGAGGATATCAGGATCTCTCTTCTGGAAGTTGATCTTGGTAAAATTGCTTTTCACAGAATGGAGGAAGATATACTATGGGCATTTGAAAAAAAATTCAATGAAAAACTTTTTGAACAAAAGACCTTTTCGGTTGGAAAACATTTCCCTTTATTTGCAAAAACCAAATCCTCATTTGAAATAGCAACGTTTTTTTTGCTCACCGGCCAGCTTCCGTGGTTTACAGGAAAAAAAGATGGAAACTACCTTGTTGATATTTTTGATGAAGTAATTACTACTTCAGGTGATTCACTTCGGCGATTTATCCTATCTAATCTTGACAATGATAAGCTTATTGAACGGTTAACGACTCAATATGATGTTTTGTTGATGGACAAGCTTATCGGACTTCTTGAACCCGGGGAAGAATTGTTCATTTATATGGAAGCAACAATTAGAAAAATCGCCGGCGAAATTATTTCGTTGATGCGGCCCGCAGATTATAAATCAAAACAAGAAAGTTATGATGTTTTATACCCTGAAGACAGGTCCGTTACATCAGGATATGCTGTAAAACTTTTAGCAGGACAAATTAACGATGATCCAGACTTTCATTCAATTTATCTTCGCAAATTCACGTTAGAGATTATATTAAAACTTATTGCTGTTAAGAATAATATTTCAACTGTAGAAAGGTTTTATGAACTACTTAAAAAAATACTGGCCGAAAAACTTGAGATCAGTCAAACAATCTTACATTCAGTAGCACTGAAAGAGTGGAAGGAAGATAAAGACCTGGCTCTTGTGGTTGAACAGGCAAAGTACAAGCAGGAAGAAATTAAAGCGATTGCAGCACAACAGCCGCATCCTGTTGATAAAAATGACTCCCTGAAATTTTATATTTCTAATGCCGGCCTTATACTAATTGCCAACTACCTGCCTGCTTTTTTAAATGAGGTTAGGTTGCTTGATAATGGAAATTTTATTTATAAGTCCCACCAGATTAAAGCCGTGTTTCTGCTGCATTACCTGTGTACAGGAAAAGAAGAAGCGGCTGAGTATATTCTTCCACTGAATAAAATATTATGTGGATTAGCACTGGATGAGCCTCTGCCATCAAATATTTTATTAGATCAAAATGAGAAAAGAGAATGCTGGGATTTATTACATGAGATAATCACAAACTGGCAAAAAATCGGCAACTTAACTATTGAAGGTTTTCAGGAATCATTTTTAAACAGGGATGGAATATTGATGAATGAATTTGCAGGGTGGAAGCTAAAAGTGCAAAGGAAAGGATTTGATGTTTTACTTGACTCAATACCATGGTCATTTAATCATATCAAATTAACCTGGATGCAAGATTTAATAATAACAGAATGGTAAATGATTTAATAACAAAGAATGCAAAAGTACTTACAGACGAATTGCTTTGGTTCAGTGAAGTGATCGATTGTCGTATAAAATTATATTTCGCTAAAGCATGTGAATACGATTCTGTATTTAATATTACTCCGCCACTTCACCTGGAAACCGAAACACCTTATGCCCGGTTTCTTCATTATTATAAGTTAAACCAGGCAGAGCGGATTGTTTTGATGCTTGCTTTAGCTCCTCATATTTGTCCGCAAGTTTTGGATAGTTTTTGGATGAAGAATGCTGCTACTGATAAAGGCTTTACAGAGTTTGGAGGTTTGAAAGGCACAACACATGGCGGATTTCTTCCTACTGCTGAAACAGCCCTGTTCCTGCTGGCAGGCAATGATCTGAAAAATCGTTTTGCCTTTACTTATTTGTTTGAAGGAAATCATTTTTTTTCAGCACATGAAATTTTGAAATTGATGCCGCCCGGTAGCGGAGAGCCGGTATTAAGTGGTGCCTTACAATTGTCAAGAGAGTTTATTGATCAGTTCACAACAGGTCGCTTAAGCAAACCTAATTTCAGTATAGAATTTCCGGCAAAGCTGATCACTACCCAACTCGAATGGGAGGATTTGATCTTACCTGAAAAAACACACGAACAGATTAACGAAATAAAAGCATGGGTTGCTTACTCAAATGTGCTCATGAATGATTGGGAGATGAATAAAAAATTAAAACCCGGATTCAAAAGTTTGTTTTACGGCCCTTCAGGTACAGGCAAAACATTTACCACCTGCCTGCTTGGCAAGCATTGTAATATGGATGTATACCGGATTGACCTTAGCATGATGATTTCAAAATATATCGGGGAAACGGAAAAAAATCTTTCCAAAGTGTTTGATATGGCGGAACATAAAAACTGGATTTTATTTTTTGATGAAGCAGATGCATTATTTGGTAAACGTTCTGCCATCAATGATTCACATGATCGCTATGCCAACCAAGAAGTCTCCTATCTTTTACAACGTATAGAAGATTTTAATGGGGTAGTAATACTTTGTACCAATCTGAAATCAAATATAGATGATGCATTTGCCCGGCGCTTTCAATCTACTATTTATTTTCCAATGCCTGCTGAAGAGCAGCGTTATAAAATATGGGAGAATGCATTTTCAAAAAAAACCACAAAGGAACCAAGCCTGGATATAAAAAAAATTGCTGCCAAATATGAACTGACAGGTGGTACAATTATGAATGTGGTCCGTTATAGTTCGCTGATGGCATTAAGCCGTAAAGAAAATGAGATAAGATTGGAAGATGTGGAACAGGGAATTAAAAAAGAATTTTTGAAAGAAGGAAAACTGGTTTAAGAATTATAAAAAGTGCAAATAGAAGATCAGGATGGTTTCAACGCAAGCAGTCATATCATCAGCATCTCCAACCAGGACTCCTGCTAATGAACCATTGTCTGTTCAGCAAAAACAACAGTGCGATACAAAAGAATCGTTATATCAAATACCTGTTCAACGAAAATTGTCTGTTGGTGCAGCTGATGATCCATTGGAAAAAGAAGCGGATGATATGGCCGATAAAGTAATGCGTATGCCAAATCCGGAACCGATAAGTTTTTCAATGTCTAAAAATGTGATAGACAGGAAATGTTCGGAATGTGAAAAAGAAGAAGAGTTGCAAAGAAAAGAAAGCAATGGCGAAACCATTTCTGATAAAGTGATGCGTAAGCCAAGTCCGGAACCGATAAGTTTTTCAACATCTAAAACTGTGATAAACAGGAAATGTTCGGAATGTGAAAAAGAGGAAGAGTTGCAAAGAAAAGAAAGCAATGGCGAAACTGTTTCTTCAGCACCTTCCATTGTTCAGGATGTATTAAGTTCTCCGGGAAGATCTTTAGACACTGATACCCGTTCATTCATGGAGCCACGTTTTAATTATGATTTCAGCGATGTAAAAATTCATGATAATGATCTTGCCGCAAAAAGCGCAGATTCAATAAATGCATTAGCATACACTTCAGGTAATAATGTTGTTTTTAATTCAGGAGAATACAATACCAATTCTTTTTCTGGAAAAAGATTGCTTGCACATGAGCTTACACATGTGGTGCAGCAAAATGGACCCGGAATACAAAGACAGGAAGCCGCTACTCCAGTAACTGCATCCAAGGATAACGAAGCTGGTAAATTTATTGTTGTAGATAACACTGCCCCAGCTGCCGGACAAATGCGCAAATCGGATTTTTTGGAAAGGTTAAATGTTGAGGTATGCGCAACTGTAGATCAGGCATTACAAGGCTCAATGTTTTCATCTGACAATTGTCCTTATATACGTGCAGCTTTTGCAAGGTATCAAAACAGTACACCAGTTCAGTTGGAACAGGTTATTGAACGTTATGAACCATCGACACGTATGGCCCAAAGTGCTGAGGACTTAATTCAACTGATGAAAATAAGAGTATCTGCAGCTGCTACCCGCTGGTTACAAACAGGCGATCTTTCTGATTTACCAGAAGAAATCAGATCACAAATACCGAGTGGGTTGGGATTAGTCTCAGGTATATTCTCAACTATAAGGTCAGGAATCGGAAGTATATTTTTAAAAGCAAACACCGGTACGGCAAAAGTTTCACAATCTCCTGCCGTAGTAATGAGAAGCCTTGGAACAGGCAGCCCTATTGACGGAAATACAAGAAGTAAAATGGAAAGTGCTTTTGGAACCAGTTTTGCCGATGTTGAAGTTCATACGGATAGTAATGCCTCCGCATTATCAAGTAATATGAATGCTCGTGCTTTTACAGTTGGCAATCATATTGCTTTTTCTAATGGTGAACATCAACCTGGATCTTTAATTGGTGATGCTTTAATAGCACATGAGTTAGCACATGTGATGCAACAGGGAAATTCTTTAAGCAAGAAAGCAACCTCATCTGTGGATCAAAACAATTACGATTCATTAGAAGAGGACGCTGACAATTCAGCTATTCACGCAATAACATCAATGTGGGGTGATACAAAAAGACTATCAAAAAACCTTTTTCAACAAGCAATACCAAGGCTTAAGTCAGGGCTTAAATTGCAATCATGTCCATCTAGAACTCCTCCTCCTATATCTACTACGCATGGCATAGATCAGCGGGCCGGCAATGCATCTGTTCCTGATGCAAATCTGGGTAGAGAAATTGGCTATGAACTTGATCCTAGTAGCCGGCCTGCACCGGTTGCACCGCCACCACCTGTAGCACCCGGAGCTCCAGCACCACCACCACCTCCACCACCGCGTATTCCTTGGGACGGTGCTGCAGGCGCAGCGAATCGAGTCGCTGCACGAGCTGCAATGCAAACAGAATTGTTTAGAGCCTATGATGCTTACTTAACTTTTAAAAGACCCGCGACAGTTGCAGCTCTTGCTCAACATCATGTACCTTTTGCAACACCTGCAGCTGTCGCAGCACAGCCAGCATCAACCGGTGTAGTAGACATTGCAAACCAAGCTCGTCAAGTTCTTGAAACCAGATACTCGATATCAATGAATGCTGGGTCCAATAGTGCTATCCAGAGTACCAATCGGGCCACCCGGACAGTAACTCCGGGTCCGGGACAAAATCTTTTTGATTCGTCAAGTGAAGCTGATCGTAGTACTTTAGTTGGTGATGCCGATCTTGCGCATGGTGTTGCTTTTTGGCTATTTGCTAACGATAACCCTGGTACAGCCGGAGCCGCGGGGACACGCAGGTTCGCTACTGAAATATTAGCCGCACATCATTACTCGGTTGATGATGATCCCGGATCACGATTCCGATGGGATGTGGCAAATGCTTATGCTGCAGCTTCTACAATTGCTCCGCTTGTTCCAAACAACAGAAGAGCATTAATAGAATACCGGATGACTGATTGGAGTGAAAGAGGAGATAGAGGAATAACTCTGCAATCAGGTTTTACACCCGGTGGTAATCCAAATCGTTCAGAACTAATGGAACGATGGCAAATATTCAATACAGCTACACACGAAAGTTTACACTTACGGGCCCATCCTGCATTTGTCGCTGCTCAGCAGGGTAGAGACACAATGAGTGAAGGATTTACAGAGATGTTTACAATTTCAACTTTGAATACAGATATATTGCCAAGAGTCCGCTCTCGTTCGGCCGAACCTCTTAGACATATTGTTGAAGGGGCATTATCAACGCCAGCTCCGGATAATACAATTATTACAAACAGGGCATCGCCGCTCCAATATGTCCCTCATCGTGACGCTGCGGAACGAATACGTGATGGGGGAACTCCCCTCGGGGGCGGTCCCGCACATGCTGGTATAGGAGAAGCAGGTGTACGAGCAGCTTTTTTTCAAGGCCATGTTGAATATATCGGTCTTGATCCCATTGGTTCACAGCTTGGAGGTTTGCGTGCTGCAGGGACAACACCGTTAATCAGAATTCCAGTAGGAATACGAGATCTAAATGATCTGGCTCGGCGAAGCGGAGTTCCAAGAGCAACAATTGAAAGAGACAATCCCGGAATAACTGACGTACTACCATTAGCAGCAGTTCTTACCGGTTGTCGGGAGCATTGGGTAGTTTCCGGAGAAGAACGTGTGAATATTGCTGCTCAAAATGGTATATCCGAGGCAGATCTTGTTCGAGCAAATCCGGATATACCTGTAAATAACACAACCAATGCCTGGCCAACATTAACTGGCGGTCAAAAAATTCTTATTCCAGTACATTGAATAGTTATTTATCAATTTGAAATGAGTTAAAAATAAATGTCGATCAAGCCAAATATTAGATTTTATAGTTATAGAATACATTCCTTCCATTTTTTTGGAGTGCTTGGATTTTTGTTTGGTGCTGTGCTTGGAATTTCCTTGTGTTACTTTTTAAATTTCCATATTGGAATTATTCTATTAATGACTTTAATTGGTGCTGCCACATTTTTTGCTTTAGCTTTCCTTGCTAAAATACTTACAGGTGGCGAAACAATTGTTTACTACCATCATGAAATATCAATATTGATCAATTGCTCAATTGTCTTAAAGCTTTTGCATCTGCCTGTCCTTAATTACCTTGACATTACTATTCTGGGTATTGCTACTTTTCTCGCTTTTGGAAGAATTGGTTGTTTTTCTGTAGGTTGTTGTCATGGTAAACCTGCAAAAAAGGGAGTTGCCTATGGACATGATCATGTTAAAGATGGATTTCCTTATTACCTGGAGAGTGTAATTCTTTTTCCCATTCAGCTTGTTGAATCTGCCTTTGTGTTTTTAGTGATCATTTCAGGATCCATCATGCTTTTGCAACAAGCACCTCCCGGTACTGTATTGATTTTTTATACCGTTATTTATGGCGCATTTCGTTTTACCATAGAATTTTTCAGAGGCGATGCTGAACGACCTTATTTTAAAGGATTATCGGAAGCTCAATGGACTACATTAATATTATTGGCGATCTCTTTACTATTCAGTTTTGTCGGCCTTATTCCTTTTTATCTCTGGCATTTTATTGTTTCTGCCTGCCTGTTTCTGGTTTCCTTTTTTGTTATAATTAATAATAGCAAAAAGAAAAATGTTTTTAGCCCCCATCATGTCATGCAAATTGCTTCGGGTCTAATTGAATTAGACAAACAAAATAAAGATCGCCAACCTGCTGCAACCATAAATATGTTTCAGACCGATTTCGGATTTATTTTTTCAAAAGGACAAATTGTAAAAAATAAATCATTGATAACCCATTATACTTTTTCCTCAAAAACAAACAAACCGGTAGACCTTAAAACAGTTGAAAAATTAGCTGAATTAATTAAAAAATTAAGACATCATAAAAGCAAATTGCGGATCACGGGAAAACAAAATGGAATATACCACATATTGTTCAGGGATTTTTTAAAAGATCAAAATAAAAGTGTTGCAAACTTTTATCAGAAAATTGAGTAATAATAATCCATGAGCATGGATAAAGCAGGAAAGGAAAATATCATTTCACGTTCTCAAACCAGGACTCCTGTACCGGCCAGTGAAGTACTGCCCTTACTGCAACAAAAGGATACAAAAGAATCTTTACAACAAGCATCGATTCAATGCAAAATACCCATTGGTGCAGCAGATGATCCATCAGAAAAACAAGCGGATGCAATGGCCGATAAGGTGATGCTTATGCCAATACCTGAGCCTATAAGTTTTTCAACTAAGAATTCTATAAATAGAAAATGTTCAGAATGTGAAAAAGAGGAAGAAGAATTGCAAAGAAAAGAAAGCAATAGCGAAACTGTTTCGGTTGCACCGCCGATTGTTCAGGATGTATTAAGTTCTCCGGGAAGATCTTTAGATACAGATACCCGTTCATTCATGGAGCCGTGTTTTAATTATAATTTCAACGATGTAAAAATTCACGATAACGATATTGCTGTTAAAAGTGCAAGTTCAATAAATGCATTGGCGTACACTTCGGGCAACAATATTGTTTTTAATTCAGGACAGTATGATACAAATTCTGATTCAGGAAAAAAGTTGCTTGCACATGAACTGACACATGTGGTGCAGCAAAATGGATCGGGCATACAAAGACAGGAAGACATAACTCCGGTCACCCAGGGTAATCAGGCTGCAAAATTTATTGTTGCCGATAATATGACACCTGCTGCAGGCCAAATGCGCAAATCGGATTTTCTTGAAAGATTAAATGTTGAAGTATGTGCTACAGTGGATGAAACAATGCAAGGTACCCCGTTTTCGTCTGACAATTGCCCTTATGTACGTGCAGCTTTTGCAAGACATCAAAACAGCTCTCCACTCGAACTTGAACAGATACTTGAACGATATGAACCATCAACCCGTACTGCGCAAAGCGCTGATGATTTAATTCAGCGTGTCAAAATCCGTGTCGCATCAGCAGCATCTCGTTGGTTACAAACCGGTGATCTTTCTGATTTACCTGAAGAATTCAGATCACAAATTCCGGATGGTCTTGGAGTGGTTGCTGGTTTATTTTCAAGTATAAGTTCAGGAATAGGAAGCGTTGTTTCAGGAATCGGAAGTATTGTTTCAGGAATCGGAAGTTTATTTTTTAAAGCGAACTCCAGAGGAGCACAGCCTACACAATCTCCCGAGTCGGTAATGCAAAGTTTGGGCAAAGGAAACTCAATGGATGGAAGTACCCGTGTAAAAATGGAATCAGCTTTTGGAACAAGTTTTTCCAATGTGGAAGTACATACTGATAATAATGCTGCAAACCTTTCAAGTAATATGAATGCCCGTGCTTTTACTGTAGGTAATCATGTTGCATTTGCAAGCGGTGAACATAAACCAGGAACATTGGTTGGTGATGCGTTGATGGCGCATGAATTGGCGCATGTAGAGCAGCAAAAGAATGCAAAACAAAATGATTTGCATAAAAAAGGTGAATTAGAAAACAGATCATTGGAAAGTGAAGCTGATAATTTAGCTGTTGGTGCGATCCTTTCTTCATTGGATGGTGCAAAAGGAACACTAAAAGATATTGGAAAAAGAAACTCTCCAAGATTGCGAACAGGGTTACAATTACAGCGATGCGCTGCATCGCAAAAAAAATTAACTGCGCCTGCAAACTGTGTCTCTATTACCGATGATCAGTGGAAATCAAATCTGAAATTGGCTATTGGCATGACCGATCAGAGTCAAAAGCAGGCTGCAATGCTTACTCTCGTAAGTCAAGCTCTTTGTCCACTTAACATGACAGTAGTTCCTGCAGGTACGAAGGATAATGACAAAATAGATGCCGAGGATTATCAACCTCTCCCTGTTGTGAATTTTGATTTTAATCTTAACCAAAAGCAATCGCATCCGGTCGGCAGAGATAATCGTACTCGTTCACTTGAGCCAAACGCTGGGTACAATTTTAATGAAGGGAAAAATCTTTATGCAATCGTCGGCCCAAAAGTGTTAAAGCCGGTTGGACCAGCAAATACTCAACGGGTTGCCGAACACGAGGTCTATTTGGCTCCAAGCAATCTTAAAGGAATTGATAACAACGTAGCAGAATTAGATGCGTGGACACAGGACTTCAAAAAATATTTTCGAAAGTTAGGATCGATAAAGAAAGGGCCCCAAGGAGAGCCAATGTATTTCGGTGATTCGTGGGAACATATTCTTATTTATTATGATCGTGTAGACGATAAAGAAGCGAGGACAAAATCTATAAATGAACTAAAAGCTTTTTTTAAATCACAGGGGAAAGATGTACAAGAGCTCATTAATCTTTGGATAGCCCGCCGGGATCAGAATAGTGAATTCATAAAAGATTTAAAGAAGGCAATAAGTCAATAATCTTAAATAAACTGTTTTTTCAACATCGATTAAGAAATGAAAGTATCAAACAAGTTCTATAATCCACCTTCTTTACATTTCCAAGTAATGGAAATTTCTATAAAATCCTTCCATTTCTTTGGAACAATCGGTTTTACTCTCGGTAGTCGCCTGTATTGGTTTCGGGAGGAATTAAAAAAACCTGCCGGGTATAATGATCCTACTTCCATTATGGATGCTGCTGCTCATCCGAATGACAGTGATGCATGTGCAGTAGCAGGCTTAAATACAGCCACCTGTCTTGCTGAAAAAAAACGTCAAGCCATAAATGTATTGATGAACATTAACTGTAGAAGAACTTTTCAAATATAAAATCTTAAAGGACAAAGGATGTATAATATATAAAAGAATAAACAAAATGAATTCCACACAACTTGTCACATCATCACAATCAACCCGGACTGCTACACCAGCCAATGAAGTTTTACCGGCAAAGGAACAACAACAAGCAGATACGAAAGATTCGATGCCGCAATTATTTATTCAACGAAAACTCTCAATCGGTGCACCAGATGATCCATTAGAAAAAGAAGCCGATAGTATGGCAGATAAGGTAATGCGTATGCCAATGCCCGAACCAATAAGTTTTTCTTCAGCTAAGAATTCTGTTTATCGAAAATGCACACATTGCGAAGAGGAAGAAAAAGACCTGCAAAGAAAAGAAAGCAACAATGATTCAACCTCAATAGTCCCACCAATTGTTCATGATGTATTAAATTCTTCGGACGGAAAACCTTTAGACCCCGATACCCGTTCATTCATGGAGCCTCGATTCAATTATGATTTCAGCAATGTGAAAGTTCATGATAACGAGATTGCCGCTAAAAGTGCAAGTTCAATTAATGCGCTGGCTTACACATCAGGTAATGATATTGTTTTTAATTCAAGACAGTATAATACAAAATCTGATTCGGGGAAACGATTGTTGGCTCATGAACTGACACACGTAATACAACAGGGAAATAACGTAAATTTAAAAGTACAGCGGTTTTCACAGACACAAACTTTAACAGAATCTGGAAAGAAAATTACTGTTGAGAGAATTGTAAAACCGGGGGCTTGCAAAATTATTCCTGAATCAAGGATTAATTCAGACTATGGAGTTACCGCAGAGAAAAGCTTTTTCAGCTATAGCAATTGTCGGGGGGGACGATCAATTGAAACGGCTGGTGAATTAAATTATAGTGAGTTTGTAACCAATACAGGAAATTTTGTATCCAGGTTATTAAATAATCCTAACACCCCATTTAATACATTGCTGAATCAAACTGTTGGTTCTTCAGCTTTAAAGGGAAATTTAAGTTTTGTATTAAGGATAAATACTTTTAGGATGGAATTAAGCTCGAAAGGATCAATAACCCCTTCCGGAAATATGGAAGGCAATATTTCGGGCTTAATAAGATACACTAACGGGAAATTCGGAATAGAGTTATCGGGAGATACAACTGCAATAAAAGATGGTTTACAAACCGGTCGTGTTAGCAATCTTACATTTAATACAGATTTAGGCCCCCTTGAAATAAGATTTAATTTAACACAAGGCAAACGATTAGGTGCAACTTCAGATTCATTGACTGTAGATGGGTTGGTTTCTTACCGTCCTTCTTCAACTGCATATGGAGTTGGAGTCAATGTACAACAAGTGGACGGAAACACCCAAGTGATATTTTCTTTCAGAGTTAATCTTGGTGGTAAAATTCAAGAAGAAAAATCACCTGATTGCAATACTTGTGTATGTTCTGATCCTAAAATAACTTATCAATGTTGGGAAAAATCACAAGACGCCCCCGAACCTGATCCTGAACCAACTCCAAAAATGCTTCCCTATTATTTCAATTATGCAAATACTGAATCAAGGCCCGATTGGATAAAGCAAAATTCAGATACCATAACGCAAATTGTTGAACTAATCAAGCAAGGATATTCAATTTCTGGTATAGAAGGATATTGCTCTCCTGAAGGAGAAGCCAAGCTGGAAAAACCGACACGTTCAGGCTTTCCCGGGAATGAAAAACTTTCTAAGCTACGTGCCGAAAAGTCCAGGGATGATATCAAGGCCAGGTTAACAGCAAATGCAAGCCTGATGTCTGATAATCGTCCTGCCGGCAAGCAGGCACTCGAACGAATATCTGCATCGTTGAATTCAGATTATCATGTTATAGGGTTAGGAGAATTATTTGGTAGTAACAATAAAGGTGAGGTCAAAAGACTGGATTTATTCAAGCATTTAACTTCAACCCTGAAGACTCCAACTGATAAAGATGCTGATCCATTGAAACTGGCAAATGTTACAGGAGGAAAATTGCCAGCCGAAGTTAACGAAGCGGCAACCAGGGATATTGAAGAATTCAGAACAGGAGTAAATGCAGATGATAAAACAAAAAAATTAACTCAAGATCAAAGATTGGAAGAATTGTATAAATGGCTTCGCCGGTCATTAATTTATTTAAGCCCACCGAAGAAAGCGGAGCGCAAATTATCTGACTTAAAACTTCCTTTGGATTTTTATGGCAGCCCGACAGATTGCACAGAGAAGCATAAAAATATTTTTACCGGGGTAACCATTCCCAGCGAAGAATTATTCATAAATAATTGCGATAAAAAGTAAATTTGAGGTACGGGTTTGTTTAAAATAAAGATCCTGATTAATGAAAACTTTTTTGACTAAATCAAAAGCCTCAATCGACTACTGCAACTACTTTTCTTCAAAGAAAAATAGTAGTTAGTAGGATAATTATTTTGACAACATGAACCGTTTCGAAGATCATTAAAAACGACGACGACTTAATTGTAAATAAACCTTTTCAATGAAAACTATGCAAGCAATTAAATCATCCGCAGCACAAAGCCGGTCTGCAAAGGCCGCCAATGAAATAGTACCTGCACGGGCACGTCAAACAGATACGGATAAAAGATCATGGCAACTATCAATCATTCAGCGCAAATTATCGATCGGTGCGTCCAATGATATTTATGAAAAAGAAGCTGATGCCATGGCTAATAAAGTAATGGGTATGGAAACTCCCGTGCCATTAAAATTTTCGCCGGCAGCAGAAAATGTAAATAGAAAATGCACAGAATGCGAAGAGGAAGAAAAATTACAGAGAAACGAAAGTAACGGCGACACTGTTTCAACAGCTCCATCAATTGTGCAAGATGTATTAAACTCGTCTTCCGGAAGATCGATGGATAAAGACACTCGTTCATTTATGGAATCCCGCTTCAATTATGATTTCAACAATGTAAAAATTCATGATGACGAGTTAGCTGCTAAAAGTGCCAGTTCTATAAATGCATTGGCTTATACTTCTGGTAATAATATTGTTTTTAATACACAACAGTACAACCCTAATTCCGGTCCGGGAAAAAAATTGTTAGCTCATGAATTAACGCATGTGATTCAGCAGACTGACCTGCAACGATCGCCTGGTAATCATCAAACGATCCGGCGACAGAGTGTTACCAGATTCACTCCTACTTCACCTCGTTTTGCAGGCGACCCCTTATTGGAAAGAGTATTTAATGACGAGGCGGTAATATCTAAAAACCGAAACAGAAGCGGAGAACCGGTAAGAAAAATTCAACAAGCATTGATTGATGCAGGTTTTCCATTGCCTCAATTTGGCGCAGACGCAAAGTTTGGAGATGAAACAGAAAGAGCAGTAATAGCATTTCAAAGAGCCAGCGGTTTGAACCAGGATGAACAAGATGGTATTGTAGGAGAAAATACGCTTAGCAGGCTCGATTCCCGTTTTCCTACAGCAAATGCTGCTAGTTCTCCTCCGGTTTGTGAGACACCGAAAAAAGTTCCTGTTGATGTCATCATCCTTAATGGTGTACAAAGAAACGTACAACAGGATTTTAATTTTATGAATCAGGTCTATGGTTCGTGTTGTCTGCAGTTTGTTCAAAATAGCACCACACAGCTTGGTCCGGTGGAAACATTTGGTATCCTGGGTATTGATGGTTTGCTTGATGTGGCAAATTGCGGAGATATAACACTGAATGAAGCA
This sequence comes from Chitinophagaceae bacterium, assembly GCA_036005825.1. Classification (GTDB taxonomy): domain Bacteria; phylum Bacteroidota; class Bacteroidia; order Chitinophagales; family Chitinophagaceae; genus VBAS01. Next base: position 32,400 of record DASYQG010000682.1, read on the forward strand.
GCTCTTGCTCTTTCAATGGGATTAAGAAGTCTCAGTGGTCGTGTACGATTAGTATATGTCAACACATTGAATCCGTCAAGTCGGGGCTTATCCGTTTCGCCGAAATGTGGTACCGGTCTTCGTAGTCCATTAACCGATACAGCGATGATTGAAGCTGCTTCAGATAGCAGAACACCGGCTCATGAAATAGGTCATGTGTTATTGAATGTTTTTGCAGACCACGCAGTAATAACAAGTAATATCATGCATGTTACACCAGGATCTACCGGCAGTGATGCGGCACGGGTACAATGTGATATCCTTTTTGCAAGAACCTAAGAGCAATCGTATAAATTTCTTAATGATAATATTCTTGAAAGCGAAATGATCTGTAATAAATAAAATCAATTCTATGCGAACGATCAAATCATGCCGGACCAAAGGCAGGCCTTCGCCTGCAGCCAGCGAGTTGCAATCCTTTATTCAACGAAAACTAACAATAGGTGCTACCAATGATGTTTATGAAAAGGAAGCTGATGACATGGCCAATAAAGTGATGGGTGAAACTCCTGAGACATTAAAATTTACAACGGCAAACCAATTGCAGAAAAAAGAAAGTAATGCCGATCCTGGTTCAGCTCCATCAATTGTTCAGGACGTATTAAGTTCTTCTTCCGGAAAAAACATGGATGAAGACACTCGTTCATACATGGAGTCACGTTTCAATTATGATTTTAGCAATGTAAGAATTCATGATAACGAGGTAGCCGCTAAAAGCGCCGATTCTATAAATGCATTGGCTTATACTTCAGGTAATGATATCGTTTTTAATTCTGAGCAGTATAATCCGGGATCGGGTCCCGGAAAAAAATTACTGGCACATGAGCTGACACATGTAGTGCAGCACAACGGAATGATCTCAAAACAACCGGCTCCTGCACGCCAGGGCCGAAGATTCTCGCATCAAGGAGTTTCGGTACTTATAAGAACAAGCTGCGATGCAGCAGATTTTGGTTTAGACACCGTAGAAGCAGCATTCAAAGAAGCTCTGGATAAAATATTTGATGATGATTGTATCGAGATCACGAGAAGAAGAGCCATTCAAAGTAATCTTAGAAAACATGGGTATGATGTAAGATGCCGTGCTGCTGCACAGATCGATGGTGCTTGCGCAGAGTCAACCGGGTTTAATATTCCTGCAAATATTATGACGTTAGGAGACATTGCATTTACTGATGCCGATTGTGGCCAGTTAGCTTCTACAATTCTTCATGAAATAATTCATGTTACCCGCGGCAGATTTGGGGAAGATGTGTCGGAATCATGTGAAGCTTCTTGCTTTGGAGAAGATGGTGATCCTGATCTATGCAGAAATATTGATGTGTTTGGAAGAAGACCTTAATAACAGATCTTAAAAATTCAGGACAACTTCCATATATGGCTAATGAATTTTGTTATTGTAATATTTGCATTTGCGCCGGCTCCATCTTTGTAAATACGTTGTATTCTCCTGCCATTGATCATATAAATGAATAGTTGGCAGTGGCTACTTCGCTTTGAATGTTTCAAACACAATCAAAAATTTTTTTTTACCCCCAATACTTGGTATTTCCTTCTCCGTATTTATATCCTAATTTTTAGTTCGTAAAAGGCAAACGGTTTTTAAAATCTGAACTACCGCTTCTTTTTCCTAATCTCTGCTCAGTTGAAGACAGCTCCTGTCCGAAATAAATCTTAAAAACAAAACCTAATACCATGGGGACATCAATTAGCGCCGATTCACGGCTGTATACTTATCGCAATGGTAAAAAAGTATACCTTAAAAAAGAGCCTGACCAGGGTACATGGAAACTTAAGATCTCGGATATGCAGGACAGGATATAGGTAAGTTAAATAAGTGGTCGTTAAAACTTGTAAAGGAATAAGATAAGTTTTGATAGACGATCAAAAATGGCAATATTGTTTTCAAGGAGAATTAGCTATAAAATTCTTTATGAAAACTTATGGACATTGATACCTGCTCAAAAGAGAAACAAGGCAGAGGATAATGAATCATCTGCTAACTAAAATGATTTAGGGCTCAATTATCCAAAAGACTGCCAAACTTAGCGGCCACCTCACCCCGTGAATGCACATCAAGTTTTCTATAGATATTTTTTATATGTGAGTTGAGTGTTTCTTTTGATATGAAACATTCATGAGCTATTTGTTTGTATCCAA
>DASYQG010000683.1:0-5622 GCA_036005825.1 Chitinophagaceae bacterium
AGACTGTATATTAAAAGGCCCGTTGCATTCCATGTTTCTCCGGAGATATACATATAAATTACCAACGGCACCCAAACCACCATTGTGCCAACAACCGGAAAAAAAGCAAACACCCCCGTAAAAAATCCCCACAGTGCAAATTCGTCAACGCCGAATATAAAATAACCAAGTGTTGCTGTTAATCCCTGTATTATAGAGATCAGTGGAATACCAATTGCATTTGCTTTTACCAATTTCTTGGTTTCGGAAGCCAGCATTGCAGTATTGGCATCTTTCAATGGTATTATTCTAAACATTGCCATTTCCATTTCACGTCCATGATATAACATGTAGTAAAGAAAGAACAACATGGTGATAAGATTGGAAACAATATTCAATGTACTATTCAGCAACGAAGGAATAAATGTGATCGTTTGATCAAGCGAATTTGTAAGTGATTTTTCAGTGACAATAGAAACACCGGCCTGGGCCTGTATTTGCATTACAGCTTGCTTAATATTATTTATTACGGCTGTGGGATCGCTGAGTACACTGCTTATTTTTGGGCTTAGTAAAGTAACTGCTGCAAATATTGGAACACCCAGTAGCAGCAAATAATAGATGATGTATAAAAATGCAGCCCGGCCTTTTTTCCATTTTCTACTATAAACAAGCTGAAAATAGCTGGCCCTGCTAAGAATGTACAACGTGATTGCTCCCAGCACACCAGGCATAAACAATCGCAATTCCCGAAGAGAAAGATAAATGAGAAGAATAATTAAGAGTAATAGCAAAATTTGCCGAACACGGTCATTGAAATTGATCATATAAGGTATTTATTAGAAAGATTCGTTCTTTTCTTATCACTTACATGTCTTCGGCGTTCACGTCTTTATCAGTAAGGTAATTAATTTTCACTGCCTGGCAAATGCACGTTTGATGAAGTATTTACTTTTCCCTGTCCGTCTGACAGACGGGTATTTTTTCGACCACCAAAAAGGGAAAATATTTTTTCTACCATGTTGGCTTTATTGTCTGCAATAAGATGAGATGAATAGTTCTTCAGAAACATCGGAACAAGAAATTTAGTGATCCATCCTGACCTCGCAAGTATAAATTTATTCAAAACAAAGTCGATTGCTTTATTGGCTCCTTCATTTAGTAATAAATTGCTTTTATCTGCAGTGGTTACTTTATTAAAGAATTGCAAGGCCATGCCAGCTGGTTTCAACTGATTTTTCAATACCTGGATATCCAATTGAATCAATTGTTTTTGGGTTCGCAACAATTCTTCTAATAATTGCTCCTCCCTTTCAAGATCCTCGTATGACCTGATCTTTCTCTTCATAAATTTTCCTTATCAATGTGTTTCTAATAAAAGGAGAAATAACTTTTTTTCTCATAAGAATGAGAATAAATATAAGCAGCACGTAGAATGCGGCTATTAATAAAAATCCCAGGGCACGACTTTCAACTACATCGCCAAGCCACCAGGCGCCGGCGAAGCTTATGAAAAGAAGTATACAAAGACTTATAAAAAAAATTAAAACCGAGCTTACTACCCCAGAAGCTACATCACTGACTTTTTTAGTCAGTCTTACAAGGCTAAGCTTATAAAAAGTCTCGGCATAATCACTTGCGTGATTAAGAATATCTTTTGCGTCTTCCTTTAAATTTTGTGCTTCCATATATGCAGCAGGATTTGGGAAATATAAACAGTCCGCACGGGCGGACTGTTTATAAAATTAGCTGATGCTTTCTTTCATTCTGTTTACTTTTTCTTCAACTGCAGAACGAGCTTGTCTGCCTTTATCAGCTGCAGCGGAACTCAAATCTTCCAGCTCTTCTTTACCTTTTATAAATAGATTGCTAAGGTTATCGACCCAATCTCCTGCTGTCTTTTGAACTCGCTTGCGCATTTCGCTTCCTTTTTCAGGAGCGATTAACATCCCGATCACCACTCCTGCAGCGGCGGCACCGAGGATACCCAATACCACTTTGGTTCCTGTTGTCATACGTTAAGGTTTTTAATTGTGAAATAATAAATCAAAATAATTCCTGTCTTGTCATAGATCCGACTTTGTAACTGATCTTCCAAATATCAAAGACAATAAAAAGAGTACGATAAAAATGAAGAATAAGATCTTCGCTATAGAAGCTGCGCCTGAGGCAATACCGCCAAAGCCGAATATTGCAGCAATGATGGCAACTACTAAGAATATGACTGTCCACCGTAACATAAGCTTTAAGTTTTAAAAGTTATAAAATAATTTGTTTATGTTCTGAAAACTAGTTAGAAAATACCGTGCCATTCAATTTCCAAGGCAATCAGTGTTGTAATCTGGAATAATAGTTGCAAGTTTTTACACACTATCAACTTTTAAAAACTACATATGAAGCCTAACATTGGTTTAAGCGAAAAAAACCTGAAGAGTATTACAAGCGTATTGTCATCTGTTTTATCCGATGCGATCTTGCTATACACAAAAACAAGAAAATTCCATTGGAATGTCTCCGGCAACAGTTTTATGGAATTGCACAAGCTTTTTGAGAAACAGTATAAAATACTGGAAGAAGCGATCGATGAAATAGCAGAAAGGATCAATAAGCTGGGAGCTAAAACACCCGGAACCATGCAGGAATTTCTTCAAATGGCCTCCTTAAAAGAATCACCGGGTAAATATCCATCGCAAAAAGATATGATCAAAGAGTTATTAAAAGATCACGAAGCAGTGATCATTCAGGTTAGAAAATATATAAAGGATTGTGATGAACAATATGGTGACATAGGAACATCAGATTTTCTTACTGACCTGATGAAAGAACACGAGACCATTGCATGGACATTGAGAAGATACCTCTCATAAAAGTGTATACTGAATGAAGCTAAGCTCTGGTTATCCTTTAAGTTTAATAAAGAATGGATTGTTGTTTTCTTATCCTAAACTTGAAAGAGATATTAAGACCGATGTACTCGTTTTGGGAGGTGGAATTTCCGGCGCATTAGCGGCTCACTATCTTACTCAGGAGGGGATCGGTTGTACGCTTGTTGATGCAAGAACCATCGGTCTTGGCAGCACCTGTGCAAGCACTTCGCTACTTCAATATGAAATAGATACACCGCTTCACCTTTTGATAGGAATGGTTGGCGAAAAGAATGCCGTTCGTTCATATAAACTCGGCGCTTCAGCAATAACAAAGCTTGCCACGCTTGCAGCAAAAACAGGAATACCAGATTTTGAAATGCAAAAAAGTCTTTACTATGCTGCTTATAAAAAAGATATTTCTTACTTGGAAAAAGAATTTGAATCAAGAACGAAATATGGATTTAAAGTAAAATGGCTTGAAGAGGATCAAGTGTTTAAGCAGTTTGGATTTTCATCACCCGGTGGAATATTATCGGATGTTGCTGCCACTGTTGATGCTTACCTTTTAACTCATCATTTGCTGCAATATAATATTAACAAAGGACTGAAAGTTTATGACAGAACACCGGTTGTTTCTATTAAGCATAACCGTCGCAATGTTCAATTAAAAACACAGGAAAAATTTACTATCACAGCAAAGAAACTGGTTTATGCCACTGGCTATGAAGTGGTAGATTTTATTTCAAAGCCGATCGTAAAACTAACGAGCACCTACGCCATCGCCAGTGAAGCCTTTAATTCCCCGGTAAAGTTGGGGAAAACTAATGCAGTTATCTGGAATACTGCCAAACCTTACTTATACTTAAGGTCGACAAATGACAATCGGATCATAATTGGTGGACGGGATGAGGAATTTTTTTCTCACTTCAAAAGGGATAAGCTCATCCCAGGAAAAGCAAAACAGCTCCAAAAAGATTTTAAAAAGATTTTTCCTTCAATTCCTTTTAAAACAGAATTCAGTTGGGCGGGTACATTTGGTTCTACAAAAGATGGGCTACCATATATCGGAGTATACGAAAAATTACTAAACAGCTTTTTTGCGCTTGGATTTGGTGGCAATGGAATTACGTTTAGCCAGGTGGCGGGAGAAATCATTGCCTCACTTATAAAAGGGAAAAAGAATAAGGATGCGGATATCTTTTCTTTCGAAAGGTAAACTTACGATCAGGTATGATACTGTTAGGTTCCGCTTGTAATCAGTTAGCACAGGATTTGCGATCCAGTACTAAGCCCTTCTAAGTATGAAAAAGATCATACGCAGATTACGGTTAGAATTGACTGCATTCGTTTTATCCTGGTTTCTAAATGTAATATCATTTGCGCAGGGTAAAGGACTTGATGTATCTTACCCTGATCAGCAACTTTCAACATCCAAAATAAATTTTCAAAAATTAGACTTTAAAACAAAAGCAGAAATTTTTCCAGCTTATAATTGGAATTTAAAAATACCCCTAATATATTTTCCTGACACTTCTTTATCAAAGCAATCAAATGTTCCATTGTTAAGAAATGAGCATGCTGGAATATGGAAAAAAATTGGACGTGCTGAGCTCTTCATCGGAGGTGCTGAATTGTTTGGCATAACTGTTTTGATGCTTTCGCCTAAAGAAGTAACTGGATGGTCTCCAGATTGGACACAGGATGCCTGGCGCAACGTGAAGAGATCACTTTCAACTCTGCCTGTTTGGGATGACGATGACTGGCAATTGAATTATATCGGCCACCCAATTGCCGGATCATATTATTATAATTCACTAAGAAGCCAGAATGCAAGCATCTTTCATTCTTTTCTTTTTGCCACCGCCCAGTCTTTTTTTTGGGAATATTTTATTGAAGCAACGGCAGAAAAGCCAAGTACCCAAGATCTTTTTGTTACACCCATAGCTGGAGCGATATTGGGTGAATCAATACACCTGCTTACAATGAACATGCGCAGAAACGGTTTCAATCTTTTTGAAAAAGTTTTTGTATTAATTTCCAATCCATTGTTTGTTATGAACAATGGGTTCGGACCTCGATTCAATCCCGTGGGACAAAAACAGTTGTTTTAATGCTGTCTGGAATTTCAATTTGCTGATATCAAGCTGATCTTAATAGAGGGTTATAGCTAGAACATTTCTTATTAACTTTATGGTCACATCCTTTAAATTATGAGAGTGCTGCCCCTAATTGTACTCGTTTGCTACTGCAGCGCACAGGCACAGGATAGCACTATTACCATCAAAGCAGGAACTAGCTTTAATGAGTCTGTTTCAATAACAGACCTGTATGATTATCCACAATTTGTTTCTGGTAAAGTTTTTTTTAGACCCGGTGATAGCTCAGCGGGCCGGTTGAATTATAACAGGTTTTTAGATGAAATGCAGTTTATAGATTTTAAAGGCGACACTCTCAATCTTGCCAATCCAGGAACGATCAAATTTATTCGAATTAGTAATGATCTGTTTTATTATGACAATGGCTATGTAAAACTTATAAAAGACAACAATACCATAAAGTTTGCCGCAAAACAAACTCTCAAGGTGTCAGGCAAAAGTAAGATAGGCGCATATAATATGGCAAGCCCCGGATCTGCAATAGATAGTTATAGCTCATTGACCATCGACCATAAAAATTACAATCTGACTCCAAGGGAAGATGTTACACTAACAAAAAAAACAGAGTACTATTTTGGAGATAAATACAACCACTTTGTTTTGGCCAATAAAAAAAATAT
>DASYQG010000684.1:0-2450 GCA_036005825.1 Chitinophagaceae bacterium
TTAGATGCGGGAATTAATTTTTTCGATACAGCGGATATTTACGGATTAGGACATTCTGAAGAATTGCTGGGCAAAACAATAGGTATTAAGAAGAATGTCATCATTGCGACAAAAGTGGGCAACGTATCAAGAAATGATCAATTTACGGTTGATTACTCTAAAGAATATATTTTAAAGGCTTGTGAAACTTCTTTGAAAAGATTAAGAAGAGAAGCAATAGATTATTATCAACTGCACTCCGCAAGAATGCAGCATTTGCAAAAGGGTGAGTGTATCGCTGCAATGCAACAGTTGGAGCAACAGGGTAAAATAAAACACTGGGGGATTTCATTAAACACATTTGATCCATTGCCTGAAGCCGATTTTTTTATACAAAGTAAGATCGGAAATGGGTTTCAGTTAGTATTAAATTTACTCAATCAGAAAACTTTACCATTATTGAAACGATCAGCAGAGGATGGATATGGAGTGATCGTGAGAATGGCTTTACAATTCGGATTGCTTACGGGTAAGTTTGATAAAGAGGCTAACTTTTCAGCAAATGATCATCGTAAGAATAGGTTAACAAAAGATGTTATTGATGCTTCAAATAATGCCCTGAACCCGGTTTGGGCATTATGTAAAAAGTATAATTGCAGTAAAACGCAACTCGCATTGAGCTATATTCTCAGTCATCCCGAAGTATCAACCATCATTGCTGGTATAAGAACTGCCGAACAGGTACGACTAAATACAACACGCTTATTTCAATTTGATAGTGATGACATGTTAAAAATAGAACAACTTGGTGCAACAGATTTTGTTCAAGTGATGGATCTGATACAAAAACAAGGTTAAGCAAAAGCTGTAAGTGCTTTTTTGATCCGTCTGATCGTTTCTTCTTTACCTATTATTTCAGCTATGTCAAATACCCCGGGACCAAATTTCCCTCCAACAAGCATGATACGAAAAGGTAACAAAACTTCACCCGGCTTGATTTGATTAATGGCGGTGATCTCTTTAAAATCTTTTTCCAAAACTGCTGCCGTCCAGTTATTATTCAATTCATAGTTACGGATCACTTCAGCAAAGAATAATTGTTTGACTTCATTCCATTTAGGTTTTACAGCATCCACATCCCATATTTCCGGCGCTTTAAAAAGGAAATAAGATTGATCATAAAAATCTGTAAGTAAAGTACAGCGATCTTTTACCAGGCCAATAACTTTTCCCAAAACAGAATTATCAATACTGGTAATACCCTTTTCAACTAGAAGATTATGAACTGTTGACTTCAAACTGTCGACTGGGGACTTCTTTATCCATTCATGATTGAACCATTTTGCCTTTTCATAATCAAATTTGGCACCGCCACTATGCACTCTTTCAATAGAAAATTTTTCGATCAATTCTTCTTTGGTAAAAATTTCCTGTTCTGTTCCGTCGTTCCAGCCAAGCAATGCAAGTAAATTGATAAAAGCTTCAGGTAAAAACCCTTTCTCTTTAAAACCTTCGGTTAGTTCATTTGTCTTTGGATCGGTCCAGTTCATAGCAAAAACCGGGAAACCATATTTGGCGCCATCACGTTTACTTAACTTACCATTTGGTCCAAGAATTAATGGAAGATGCGCCCATTGCGGCATTTCATTTAAGCCAAATAAATATTTCCATAATAAAATATGTACTGGTGCGCTGGGCAGCCATTCCTCACCACGAAATGCATGAGATATTTTCATTTGATAATCATCAACAACAACAGCAAGATGATAAGTCGGCATTCCATCCGCTTTCAGTAAAACCTTATCATCAACAGTAGAAGTATCAAAACTTACATCTCCACGGATCATATCATTAAATGAAACTATCTCATGTTCCGGCATTTTTATTCTTATAACATGTCTTACATTTTCATCGAGCAATTTTTTTGTTTCATCGGCAGCCATTGAAATCGAGTTTCTCATTTTCATTCTTATAGAGCTATCATACTGCGGGGAGGGGTTTTCCTCTGTCTTGAAATCGTGCCGCATTTTTTCCAATTCTTCCGGAGTATCGAAAGCATAATAAGCGTTACCATCCTTTACCAATTGCTCTGCATATTTTCTATATGTATCTTTTCTTTCGCTTTGTCGGTATGGGCCATCACTACCACCATGTATTGGACTTTCATTTGGTTCAAGCCTGGCCCATATTAAACAATTGAAAATATATTCTTCAGCGCCGGCTATGTAGCGGCTTTGGTCGGTGTCTTCAATTCGCAATATAAAATCACCGCTATATTTTTTTGCAAAAAGATAATTGTATAAAACAGTCCTCATACCGCCAAGATGCAAACCGCCGGTAGGCGAAGGCGCAAATCTCACCCGTACTCTTTTATCCATAGATGGCAAAGATAAGTTTCGGAAATCTTCAATAGTCAGCAATAAAAAAACCGTCCGAAGACGGTCTTTGATTCGTGGGTTCGGATAACTATG
>DASYQG010000685.1:0-5235 GCA_036005825.1 Chitinophagaceae bacterium
ATGGATAAATTCTTTGGTGTCAGTAAATATGCCCAGGAATTAAGACATCATATAAGCAATGAAACAGGTTTACCAATTTCAGGTGGCTTATCATCGGCAAGATTTATCAGCAAGATGGCCACCAATGAAGCAAAGCCAAATGGATTTTTAGAAATTCCTCACGGAAAAGAAAAAGAATTCTTATGGCCTCTGGCTGTAGAAAAAATAAATGGTGTTGGAAAAGAAACAGAGATCAAATTAAAAGCACTTGGATTTTACAAAATTGAAGATCTCGCCAGATCGACTCCAGAATATTTGGAAAAACATTTAGGCAAATGGGGTGAAAGTTTGTGGCGAAAATCACAAGGTATTGGCAGCGCTGAAGTAGTAACTGATTGGCAACAAAAAAGCATGAGTCATGAAAATACTTTTGATAAAGATTATAATGATGTTGAATTTCTGCATAAAGAATTGGTGCGGCTCACTGAAAAAACCTGTTATGGCCTAAGAGAAGATGAAAAACTGACTGGTTGTGTTACTGTAAAAATTCGTTATAAAGATTTTGAAACAACGACGAGACAGGAAGTAATTGATTACACTGCACTCGATGACGAACTGATCGCTAAAGCAAAAGATATTTTCAATAAATCATACCAGGCTGGCCGGTCTGTAAGATTAATTGGTGTTCGCTTCAGTCAGCTTATTCCATTCACCATGCAGATGAGTTTATTTGATAATAAAGTGGAAAAGCTTCAGCTCTATAAAGCTGTCGATGATATTAAAGACAGGTTCGGCAGCAAGATGGTTACTAAGGCTGTTAATTCAGGAGCAAAAGAAGAATCAGATCTCAACTTTACAAAGCACAATAAAAAGAAACAGCCCGAGGATAAAGGCAAAAAAATTTAAACCGATTTTACTTCTTAAGCAGCTCTTCTTAATTTTCTTATCTCTTTTTTAACAATCGAAAAATTATCAGTAAAATTTTTGCTCCTGATTAAACCGCTGCAGCTTATTTTAATCAATAACCCGGTCCCGCCACAATAAAAGATGAATTTAACCCTACGCTAAAGTTTTTACTGAAGAATTTTTCCAGGTTAATAACTCTGGACGTTCATTTATTAATTCAATTTTAAAACCACTACCATGAAAACACTCCGTGCTATTTCAGCTCTGTGTTTATGTGCTTTTATTTTTTTAAATGCAAATAGTCAATCATCTCTTATACCCAAGTATGAAATTGGTGTTCATGGTGGCTCATTTATTTATCAGGGTGATTTGACGCCGAATGAACTTGGTGCTTTTAATACAATGAAGCCGGGTTTTAGTATTTCCGCAGCAAGAAATATAAATAGTCTTTATGCTGTTCGTTTGCAGTTGTTGCGTGGCGCTTTGAAAGGTGATGATGCAAAATATGATAACCCTGCATGGCGGCAACAACGAAATTTCAATTTTAAAACTCCGGTTACTGAGTTATCGCTTCATGTTGTCAGAAATATTATAGGTCTTCTTCCAAATGAAGCAGGTATCATCAATTTTTCGCCTTATGTATTTGCAGGGCTTAGTTATTCCTTTTTAAACATAAGAAGAGATTGGAGCAACTTTAACTACTCGCATTTTGCAGCCGAAACAGCTGTTATCAATGGTTTAACAGAAGATATCAATCATAAAATACCGAAAGGTGTTTTTTCAATTCCTATTGGCTTTGGCGTTCGATATGGTATCACTGAAAAACTTTCATTTTCTCTTGAGGGCACTTATCGAATTCTTGATACTGATTATCTGGATGGCTTCAGCCAGGCAGCTAATCCAGATAAAAACGATCACTATCATACCTTAATGGCCGGATTGATCTATTCATTTGGCAAGCGAAACAGGTTCGCTTGCCCCGTAATTAAAAACTAATTTTCCCGGCTTATATGAAATTCTGATTAGTAAAGGCAGGTAACCTGTTCTTCTTTATCTTCGCCTACCTAAAAAAAAGAACATGTCCCAAGCCTGGAAAGATTATCAACAAAAAAATAAAGATCGTTTTTTAAATGAGCTATTGGAATTACTTCGTATCCCGAGTATAAGTGCAAGAAGTGAACATAAACCAGATATGCAGAAATGCGCTGAAGCAGTAAAGCAACGCTTGCTGGAAGCTGGTGCCGATAAAGCAGAAATATTTCAAACCGACGGTCATCCGATCGTTTACGGAGAAAAAATAATTGATCCGAAAAAGCCAACTGTGCTTGTATACGGGCACTATGATGTGCAACCGGTGGAGCCTTTAGAGCTTTGGCATAGCGGGCCTTTTGATCCTGTTATCAAAGACGGGAAAATTTTTGCAAGAGGAAGTTGTGATGATAAAGGACAATTTTACATGCATGTAAAAGCATTGGAAACAATGGTGAAAACAAATTCACTCGTTACCAATATTAAATTTTGCATTGAAGGAGAAGAAGAAGTTGGCTCATCAAACCTGGGTGATTTTATAAAGAGCCATAAAGCTCTTTTAAAAGCAGATGTGATTTTGATCAGCGATACAGCAATGTTAAGTCTTGAGAATCCATCGATAGATATTGGCGTACGCGGATTAAGTTATATTGAAGTAGAAGTTACAGGACCAAACCGTGATCTGCATAGCGGCGTATATGGTGGCGCCGTTGCAAATCCAATTACTATACTTGCAAAGATGATCGCATCGCTTCATGATGAAAATAATCATATCACCATTCCCGGATTTTATGATGATGTTGTCGTAGCAACAGCTGAGGAAAGAAAAAAAATGGCCGCAGCACCTTACGATGAAAAAGAATACATGGAAGACCTTGGTGTAAAAGAATTATGGGGAGAAAAAGGATTTACTACCAATGAGAGAACAGGTATTCGTCCAACACTGGAAGTAAATGGTATCTGGGGCGGCTATATCGGCGAAGGTTCTAAAACTGTTTTACCATCAAAAGCTTTTGCAAAAATTTCCGCAAGACTTGTTCCTGATCAGGATAGCAATAAGATCACCGACCTTTTAATTAATCATTTAAAGAAAATTGCTCCGGCAAATGTTGAAGTAAAAGCGGCACCACATCATGGTGGCGAACCTTATATGACGCCGATCGATAGTAAAGCATATAAAGCGGCAGCAGCGGCGATAAAAGATACATTTGGAAAAGAGCCTATCCCCGTTCGTGGTGGCGGCAGTATTCCGATTTGTTCTTTATTTGAACAAGAGCTGGGAATAAAGATCGTCTTCATGGGTTTTGGTTTAGATAGTGATAACCTTCATAGCCCAAATGAAAAGTTTAATTTAGATAATTACTATAAGGGCATTGAAACGATTCCCTATTTCCACAAGCATTTTGCTGAGATGTGATTAGCTTTTTAAGTATCTTTAATAAGAAAGGTTAAGGCATAATGGTAGTGTAAATCATTAAAACTTCTCTTATGCGTTTTCTTCTTTTTTTTATTGTATTCATTAGTTATTGTCTTCCATCCAAAGAACAAACTCCTAATTCAAAAGCCATATTCAAAACAAATGGACAATTTGAAATACAGGGAAGAATCAAAAATTATACTCCACTTACAAAAAATCAGATCATTACTTTCAGAACCTATGATATTCAAGGAAGATCGAAAGATACAGTTGTCATACCCGATAAAGATGGTTTGTTTAATCTATCACTTTTTCAGTCATATTCAGGTAATATTGAAATGAATTATGATAAGGCCTGGCTTACTCTATATATTCCTTCTGTAAAAAAGGTAGGACTTGAAATCAACAACTCAACGTGGAGTAGTGATCAAAGCAAATCAGGTTCCCTCAAGATGTCGGGAGAAGCTGGAATTATTACGCCATTGATATTAGATTTCAAGAATGCTCTTAAAAAAGAGGTTTTTAAAACAACTGTGAATTGGGAAGATTCAAGTTTAAATGACGAAACAGTCGCCGCTATTCGTATCACTAGAATGAAGGAAGAACTTTCTTTCTTAAAGAATTATACCAATAAGAACAAGATAACAAATACCAAGTTTATCAATTGGGCTAAAAATGAAATATTATACACGGCGGGGTTCGACATAGCTTTCACTTCTTTTATAAGCTCCAGGAAGAAATCATTAACTGATCAGCAGTTGATGAAAATATTAAAAGATATTCCACTTACTAATCAATCAGCTGTTTACAATTCTTCATATTACAATTTTGTGTCAGTATTGGCTATGGATTTAGTGATTATAATAAATATTAACCCCATTTATAAAGACGTTGCAAAACCATATGGAATGAATGCAATACCTGTCTATTTAAAAAAGATTGACTCCTATTCAACAGCTTTAGCAAAAGAGTTAATGTATTACACTGTTTATTTTCGTCACCCTCAAAACAAAACAGATTATTACCTGGAGAATTTCCAGAACGTAATCAAAGAACCTTATTTAAAAAAATTGTTTGCAGAAAATAAGGAGAAATTTTTAAAACCATTTGAACCATTTGATTTAGTAAATAAACTACACGAATATAAAGTCCATGATAGTTTAAAAACAAGGCTGATAGATATTTTTAATTCTGAACGAAATAATAATGTTTTTATAGACTTTTGGGGTGATTGGTGTATGCCGTGTATGAAAGAAATGCCTCACTACTCACAGTTCATAGATCAATTCAAAGAAATTCAACCGAGTTTTCTTTTTTTTGCTGTTAAAACAGATGAAAAAAGCTCTCTTGAGGTTAAGAATAAATATTCAATAAATGGCAACTTCATCGTGCTTAACGATATTGAAGAAAATATCATGAGAAATGTTTTACAATTCTCTGGTTATCCAGCGCATTTTGTTTTACGTCCGGGTTCTCTCGTTGTTGATAATACTATCAGTAAGATAACTTCCGGGGGTTCGCAACTTGATAAAAACATTGTTGAAAAAGTGAGAAAACACTTTTCATCTCCAAAAAAACAGTTTTAGTTAGCTTAGGTTTTTTAATTTTGATGATGCCTGAAAAAGAAAAACTTCGTCTTGATAAATATCTCTGGGCCATTCGGCTTTTCAAAACCCGCACTCAAGCTTCAGATGCCTGCGATTCCGGCAAGGTAAAATTCAATGGTGTTCAAACAAAAGCATCTAAACATGTAAATGTTGGCGAAGAATATGAAGTAAAAACCGAAGCAAAACGATGGCGCATTCGTGTCAGTGGATTATTATACAAACGTGTCGCTTTTGCTGAAGCCATTAATTATTATATTGATATCACCCCGGCCGAAGAAATAGAAAGACTGCAATACC
>DASYQG010000686.1:0-10460 GCA_036005825.1 Chitinophagaceae bacterium
GAAAATAAAAAATTGGGATTGCGTAGTTGTTGTCATCATGCACAAATGAGTGTGGCGCAATGGAACGTGTTGAATTCTGCAAGAGCCGGCATGACATCAATGGAGCATTGGTATGGTTTACCGGAGGCATTGTTCACTGATAAAACTGTTCAGAATTATCCGTTGAATTATAATTATAGTAATGAACAAAATCGTTTTGAAGAAGCAGGTAAATTATGGAAACAGGCAGCACCACCGTACAGTGATAAATGGAATGCTGTGATGAAAGAATTGTTAGATCTTGATTTTACGATTGATCCAACATTTAATATTTATGATGCAAGCCGCGACCTGATGAGAGCAAGAAGAGCCGAATGGCATGAAGATTATACATTACCGTCTCTCTGGAAATTTTATGAACCCAGCCGCAATTCACATGGTTCTTATTGGTTCAATTGGGGAACGGAACAGGAACTGGCATGGAAAGAAAACTATAGGTTGTGGATGACATTTGTGAATGAATATAAGAATCGTGGTGGGAGAGTAACTACCGGAAGTGATAATGGGTTTATCTATCAAACTTATGGTTTTGGTTATATAAGAGAATTAGAACTTCTTCGTGAGGCTGGTTTTCATCCATTGGAAGTAATTCGCTCAGCTACATTATATGGGGCACAGGCATTGGGCGCAGATAAAGATCTTGGTTCTGTTGAAGTGGGTAAACTGGCTGATATGGTAATTGTTGAAGTAAATCCTTTGGAAAATTTGCAAGTGTTATACGGAACCGGTGCTATAAAATTAAATGACCAAAACAAAGCAGTACGTGTTGGCGGAGTGAAGTACACTATTAAAGATGGAGTTGTTTATGATGCAAAAAAATTGTTAGCAGACGTAAAGAAAATAGTAGATGAAGAAAAAGCAAAAACGAATTGGAAGTTGACACAGCCGGGAGTGAGGGAGTTTTAAATACTTTAAATAGTTTTTAATGTATCAGTTTAGATATTTTCTGCAAGCATTGGCGCTCTTCATATTGGATTCAGCAGATATAACTGCGCAGGTAAAAGGTAATATATACAATGAGCCACACCGGCCACAAGTTCATTTTACACCAAAAGAAAAATGGATGAATGATCCGAATGGGATGTTATATCACAAGGGTATTTATCATTTGTTCTATCAGTATTATCCGGATAGCACAGTATGGGGACCCATGCATTGGGGACATGCTACATCAAAGGATATGATACACTGGAAACATCAGCCAATAGCTCTCTATCCTGATAGTCTTGGTTATATTTTTTCTGGCAGTGCTGTTGTGGACATCCACAATACTTCAGGATTTGGAAAAAATGGCAAGCCACCTTTGGTCGCCATTTTTACTCATCATGATCCAAAAAGAGAGGCGGAAGGAAAAACTGATTATCAAAATCAAAGTCTTGCGTATAGTATTGATGATGGAATGACATGGGTTAAATATGCGAATAACCCTGTTATTAAAAGCCCGGGTATTAAAGATTTCAGAGACCCGAAGGTTATGTGGTTTGAGAAAGGTAAAAAATGGATTATGACTTTAGCGGCCAGTAATCGAATTATATTTTATTCATCCAAAAACTTAAAAGATTGGATAAAAGAAAGTGAGTTTGGTGAAAATGCTGGTGCTCATGGCGGTGTTTGGGAATGCCCGGATTTATTTACTTTGGATTATGGTGGCAAAACAGTTTGGATTCTCATTGTTAATTTAAATCCCGGAGGCCCTAATAAAGGATCTGCCACCCAATATTTTCTTGGTGATTTCGACGGGAAGAGTTTTTTGCCGCTGAGTACAGAAACTAAGTGGTTGGATTACGGGCCTGATGAATATGCTGGAGTTACTTGGTCTAACACCGGGAAACGCAGATTGTTTTTAGGGTGGATGAGTAACTGGTTATATGCGAATGTTGTTCCTACAGAAAGATGGCGAAGTGCAATGACAATACCGCGTGAATTAAAACTCATTGAAGCAAACAATACAATGCGGATAGTTTCCACACCGGTTAAAGAGCTGGCAAGTATAAAATCAAATCCGATTCTAATCAATAATGTTTCATTGTCAAAAAAAATTGATATTTCAAGACGCATAAAAAATCTAAGTTCGCCAAGTATAATTAATCTTTCTATGGATAGTACGAAAGATATCTCCATTATCTTATCGAATAACCTTGATGAAGAACTTATAATAGGGTTCGATAAAAAACAAAACGAATATTTTATTGACCGAACCAGGTCGGGCAAAACAAATTTCCAGCCTGATTTTGCGGCAAGACATTTTGCGCCACGGTTTACAACAAATCCTAAGATGGAAATTTCATTGCTGATAGATATCAGTTCTGTTGAATTATTTGCCGATGGTGGACTAACGGTTATGACAGAGATTTTCTTTCCCAGTGAACCGTTCAACCAGGTTAGTATTCAATCCACAGATAATGCTTTGATGAAACATTTTGAGTATATAAAACTGAATAATATTTGGAAGTGACAGTACTATCTTTTCCTTTTAAGCACGATAGCCGAACTCTTTTGCAGATCACCCTCAAACCGTATTTCATGACGTGTTGCTCCGTCCTGTATAATTAATAAACCAGTATTAGGGGGAATTAGTCCCAGGCTTTCGGCATGCATAACCAATACCAGTGAATCATTTTGATTGATCTTTGCAGGAATTGTTATCCTGTAAGCGTTAGTGGTAAGTTTTATTTTTTCTGCTATCATCTTTCCGTTTAACACCATGCTGATCGTATCTCCATCTACAGTTCCATTGTCATAAAAACTCAATTGCAAACTATCGCTGCTGAAAAATATTTCACTGATCTTTTGAATTTTTCGTTCAGTTAGTTTTAGCGGCGACTTTACAACTACCCCGGTTGTTTCTTTTTTAGGATTGTTATTAGTTGGTTGCTTAACTTGTTTTGTTTTTTTAGCTATAAATGAAAAATTGTATACTAAATTTATCTCGTCCATTGTGATCAGCATTTTAGAAGACAAAGGACGAGCCGTTTTTTGAAGATAGACCTCGCCGGAATAAGTCCGGGTATCCCTGAAATCTATTGATCGTGTACTAAAGTTTCCTTGTAAGATCATTAAGGTGTCTTTCAATACCAGCGATAATTTGCCGAACATTTTCATTCTTATCGGGTTTATGATGAAATTATCGTAGACCAGTTCGCCATCTTCAAAATATATTTCTTTTTTGCCTTGCTTGATCTTTGCTGTTTTAATTCCAATGTTCTCAATACCATCTTTGGGATAAATTATAAGCGAATAGCCGCTAAGCTTTTTATCACCTCCACTTATTGCCAATTCATATTCAAGCTGGCTGCCTGGAGTTTTTATATATCCTGTCCATACACCAGTGATATCCTGTGCAGATATCCATACAGGGAAAAAGAAAAATATACTAACTATGAATCTCATCGAACTTCCGGATTTAGAATAAATAAAGGATTAAGTTAATGACTTATTAGCTAACAGTTCTTTTTTTAGTGTCGCAACTGTTTGTTGAAAAATGGCAGCAGGGGGTTGGATAAAACCACAGAAAATTATATTATTGTGATATTAAAATCTAATCTGATGAAACGCCCCATCCTACTCTTTGCCTTTTTGGCCCCACTTTTTTTATTTTCTCAAACCAATTATGAGCAAGCCTGGAAAGCCCTTGACCAAAATAAATGGGCCGATGCTTCTAATTTGTTATTGAAGGCAAAGCAGGACCCCGCGACCTTCAGCGATGCCTATGTCACTAGTATCTATCTTGAAACATATAAGGGAAAAGAAAAGGAGATAACAGATGTCATCAAATCATTTTATCCTGTTGTTGAAAATCCATATCCATACCTGTACGCATTATGGTTCAATAAATCCGTGGTCGGCGAAAATGGCAAAAAACAACTTGGTCACCAGGTAGAAATGATGAAACAATTGATCAAAGATCAGAAGGCACCGGGTACACTTGTTTCATCTGCAAATTACCAAATGGGTTTGCACCAATTATTTTCAAATGAGTTTGATAAAGCATTTGATTATTTCGGAGCTATTGGAAGTATACGAAACTGGCAATTTACTGGGCCATTTGAAAATTTATCACAGACGGGACATTATAAAAATTATGGGCCTCTTGATCACCCTGAAGCAGATGCAATTTTTAAATCTCTTACCGGCGCTGATGTGAAATGGTTTACCCCCGCGCAGGAAATCAAAGAGGGATGGACTCCGGTTATTTACCAATTTAACAATGAGACCGCTGTTGTATATGCGCAGAACTTTGTGAATTCACCGGCAGACCAATCAGTTTATTTGACCGCTGGTTTTGCAGGCTCCATAAAGATCTGGGTAAACGATGAGTTATTGATCAGTGAAGCAAAAGAAAGATTAACTGAAATGGATGCATATATCGCCAAATGCAATTTAAAGAAAGGGGTTAATCGTGTCCTGGTACAACTGGGTTTTACTTCCAGTTCATTTCCCAATTTTATCGTTCGGTTCACTGATGAAAATATGAAGGCCAAAACGGATATTACCGGTTCATCTGTTTACGCTGCATACCCTAAACAAAGCGGTGATAAGAGTAAGGAGAACCATGTAATGCAGTTTGCTGAAAAATATTTTTTAGAAAAAATTCAAAAAGCACCAGGCAATCTTGTTAACTACTTATTACTGGCAGATGTTTATCTCCGGAGTAAAAAAGTTATTGAAGCACGAAATATTGTCGATGACGCCATTAAAAAAGCTCCGGATAATTGCTTATTGAAAATGAAAATGGCGCAGGTGTTAATGAAAGAAAATAACCGAACATTATTGCTGGAAGAAATAGAAAAGATCAAACAACTGGATCCTGAAAGCCTTTCAGTCCTTGATATCAACATCAAAGAACTTTTTGATGATCAGAAGTATGAAGATGGGTCTAAAGAATTAGATAAACGAATAAAATTGTATGGTGAAGATGTTACCACTGCTGGCTATAAGATTTTGTTATTAGTAAATGATAAGAAATATGATGAGCTTGTAAAAGAAGTTGAAAAGCTTTATGCAAAAAACCCGGAGAATAGTAAGCTGATCAATTTAATGTATAAGATAAAAAAAGATGTCTATAAGGATAAAAAAGCTGCCTTGAAGGTGTATGAAAATTATATGAAGGATAATTATGATTATGGCATCTACCAGGAATATACAGATATCCTGATCGAGCAGGGAAACGACGACAAAGCCCTTGATGTAAAACGAAAAATTGCCGATCGGTTTCCTTATTCACCCAATGAGTTTTACAAACTTTCTCAATATTATTTTGGAACAAAAAAATATGATAAGGCGGAAGAAAACATAATGAAATGTCTTGCATTGGCTCCTTATATAGAAGGTTATTGGGAAATGCTGGGTGATATTAAAAATGAGAAGAACCTGCCAAAGGAAGCAATGGATGCTTATAACAAGTCATTATTGTATGAACCGAATCAGTACAGTATCATAAATAAGATCAGGAAACTGGATGGTAAACCTGAATCATTTAAGCTTTTGCCGCAGGTTGATATTGATGCGCTGGTAAAAGCCGATAAATTGACAGAAGCCAAGAATACCGATTATGGATTTTATTATATACTCGATCAAAAAGATGTCATCATGCATCCCGGTGGCGCTACGGAAGAATATATCACGACCATCATTCGTATAACAAATGAAAAAGGAGTAGACAGGTTCAAAGAATCATCCATACCATATGGCAGCCGTCAAAGTTTATTGATCGAAAAAAGTGAGATCATTAAAAAGAGCAATGCAAAAATAGAAGGAGAAGTAAGTGATAATGAAGTAGTATTTACCAACCTTGAAGCTGGTGATGTAGTTGTGTTCAAATATCGCCTTCGGAATTATGTTTATGGAAGATTGGCCAAGGAATATTGGGATCGTTATTATTTTACAGCGCAGATATATACTGTAACATCAAGGTATACCATATTATTACCTGCTTCTCAAAAACTCTATTATAAGTTTAATAATGCAAATGTGCAGCCGGTGGTCAAAGATGTAGAGAATTTTAAACAATATACGTGGGAAATGAACAAGGCTCAACCAGACAAGGACGAACCGTTGATGCCAGTACTTGTTGACGTTGCTTCCATGCTGCATATTAGTACGATACCGGATTGGAAAGTGATCTCTGACTGGTATGCTGATATTTCAAACAACAAGGCTGAGGAGGATTTTGAGATACTTGCTTTGTACAAAGAATTGTTTCCTGCAACAACAAAGAATTTGACTCAATTTCAAAAGGCAAAGATCATTTATGATTATATAGAATCAAATATCCGGTATAGCTCCGTTTCATTCAGACAAAGTGCTTATGTTCCGCAACGTGCCTCTACTACGCTTACTACAAGACTGGGAGATTGTAAAGATCTTTCCAGCTTATTTGTAACGCTTGCGGGAATGGCAGGTATCAATGCTCAAATGGTTTTAG
Source organism: Chitinophagaceae bacterium (assembly GCA_036005825.1). Taxonomy (GTDB): domain Bacteria; phylum Bacteroidota; class Bacteroidia; order Chitinophagales; family Chitinophagaceae; genus VBAS01. The sequence goes on from DASYQG010000686.1 coordinate 6,464, forward strand.
TAGACACAAGAGATAACGGGCAACAGGATATTCTTTTACCAAGCGTGGAGTTTAATCATTGTATTGTAAAAGCTGAATTGGATAAAAAGCATTATTACATTGAACTTACTGATAACTATCTTCCTTTTTCAAGTTTGCCCAACAACCTGAATGGTGCTTTGATAGTTGAGGTCCCTAATAAATATTCAAATACTACAGCTGGTTTAAAACAATTGCAACTTGAGAATAAGACCAGGGATGCAATAAAAAGAATAATAGATGTAAAGCCTGTGGAAAATGATCTTGAAATAACTGTACAAGCAATAAAGTATGGTAATCATTCTTCATATGTCAGGTCAAACTATGCCAAGCTTGATGAAGAAAAAAGAGCAAAGGATATGGAAGAAACAGTTGCATCAAATTATAAAAATAATGTAAAGCTTAAGTTTGTAAAATTTGGAGATCTAGAGAAACTTACCGACTCAGTGGAATATTCTTATGGCTTCAAAGTAAAAAATGAAATTGCTGAGATCGGAGCTTTAAAAACATTTCGCATTGTTTATCCTGATGTAGTTGCGTCTCTTGATAATTTTTCAGCAGATAGCCGTGTCTATCCAATTGAATTCTGGAGTTATGAAAGTGTAGATTTGTATGAAACAGTTGTCAATATTACTGCACCGGTGGGTACAAAATTTTCTGAAGTACCTGCTACTGAAACACTAGCATTTAAAGACCTTAAATATTCTATTCAGTACACATTGAAAGCGCCGGATAAACTTACAATAGTCCGCCGGTTTACAAATACAAGACAACAACAGATACCCGCAAATGATTACCAGGGGTTCAAATCATTTTTCGAAAAGATCATTAAAGCAGAAAATAAATTTATTGCGTATAAGTAATGAAAAATTTTATAGTTGAAATATAATTTTTCTCCTTTCATTTTTAGTGTAGCAACAATTATAGCCTTGGAAGCCCAATTTCTGGAAAGATAATTGTATATGTCTCCCAGAAATTGTGGATATGAGTACGGTTACCCCGCCGGCAGGCAAGTATGTGATCTCAAAAAATCTCGATGGTTTTTTTACCGGGGTTTATGATCTTTTCAAATTTATTACCCAATTTTTTAAAGAAGCGTTTACACCGCCTTATGAATTTCATGAGGTAATAAGGCAATGCTATATCGTTGGTTGCAAATCTCTTCCCTTGATCACGATAACCGCATTTATTACAGGTATGGTATTTACTGATCATTCAAGACCGCCTCTTGCAGATTTTGGAGCTGTTTCATGGTTGCCGTCATTTACAGGTGTTGCTATTATTAAAGCGCTGGCTCCATTGATCACCTCATTGATCTGTGCTGGTAAAGTAGGGTCAAGAATGGGAGCAGAATTGGGTTCAATGAAGGTGACCGAACAAATTGATGCGATGGAAGTCTCCGCAGTCAATCCCTTTAAATTTTTAGTAGTGACCCGTGTAATTGCAACAACTTTTATGATTCCTCTTTTAGTGATCTATAGTGCAATGATCGGGTTGCTGGGTTCATTCATTGATGTTTATTCGAAAGATCAAACCAGTTTCACCATTTTCTTTTATGATGCATTTTCAAAAATTGGCTATGCGGAAATTTCATCTACTATTATCCGATCAATTATTTTTGGTTTTACAATTGGCGTCATCGGGTGCTATAAAGGATTTACTACTACCAAGGGTACTGAAGGTGTTGGCCGGGCTGCTAATTCTTCGGTTGTGCTCACTATGCTGTTGATTTTTATTGAAGAGATATTCCTGGTAAAATTTTTTAATCCATTTTATTATGAATAACAAATCATGAAGCGACAGGATGACAATAAGAATAAAAAAGAACCAATCGTTTCTATACGGAATGTTTACAAATCTTTTGAGGATAACAATGTGCTTAATGGGGTTGATCTTGAACTGTACAAAGAAGAAAATATTGTGGTAATGGGAAGATCGGGCTCCGGTAAATCTGTTTTAATAAAGATCATTATTGGTTTAATGAAGCCGGGTAAAGGCGAAGTAAAAATTTTAGGAAAGGAAGTTCATAAGTTAAATAAACAAGAGCTGATCGAACTGAGGCTGAAGATCGGGTTCCTGTTTCAACACAATGCACTATATGATAGTATGACGGTAAGAGAAAATATTGAATTTCCATTGACAAGGAATAAGAGAAATATTTCACAGGAGGAGATCAATAAGGCGGTAGACGATGTATTAGACGCAGTGGGATTAACTGATACTGCCGACCAGTTTCCTGCTGAACTTTCAGGCGGCCAGGAAAAAAGGATTGCTATTGCACGGACATTGATATTAAAACCGGAATTGATATTGTATGATGAGCCGACCGCAGGGCTTGATCCCATAACCAGCGTTGAGATCAATGAGCTGATAAAAGATGTTAAAGAAAAATATAAGACCAGTTCCATCATCATTACCCATGATCTTGTTTGCGCCAAACAAACCGGTGACAAGATATTTATGCTTGTCGATGGAAAATTTGTAAGGCATGGTGGCTTCGAAGAAGTTTTTGAAACTGATGATGAGAGGATCAAAGGTTTTTATGATTACAATTTTATACAATAAGTTATGAAAACAGTACAAAATAAACGCACCGTTATTGTTGGTATGTTCATTTTTTTTGGACTGCTGATCTTAATAATTACTGTGCTCACGATGGGTGGTAGAAAGAATGCTTTTGAAAAAACGATCACACTCAATGCCACTTTTAATGATGTAAGTGGTTTGCAAAAAGGTAATAACATTTGGTTTGCAGGTATAAAAGTTGGGACGGTAAAAAAAGTGGAACTTACAGATCATGGCAAGATCGATGTGGAAATGAACATAAAAAAACAATCAATAGATTTTATACACAGAGATGCTATGGTGAAAATAGGGTCAGATGGTTTGATCGGAAACCGGATCGTTATTATTTACGGTGGCACTGCATCAGCCTTTGCCGTAAAGGCGGGGGACACTTTAAGATCAGAAATGCCATTGAACAGTGCACAAATGATGAATACGTTGCAGGAGAGTAATCAAAATCTTTCAGCAATAACAAGCAACCTTAAATCGGTGAGTACCAAATTAGCCCAAGGTGAGGGAACTCTTGGTCAATTATTCACTGAAGATAGTTTAGCAAATAGTTTGAAGCTAACCGCAAATACCTTGAGATATGCTTCCGAAAGTGTTCAATTGCTCACTTCAAATCTTGCAACTTATACAACTAAAATGCAACAAAAAGGAGTACTCGCCAATGACTTTGTTTCTGACACGATCTTCTTCAATAGATTAAAAGCTGCTTCATTGCAGATCCAGGAAGCATCACAAAACGCAAAAGAGCTTACGGATAATTTGAGCCAGGTCAGTTATAGGATGAGAGACAGCAGCAATCTTGCAGGAGTGGTTTTGCAAGACCAGGAGTCTGCAGCAAAGCTTCGGGCATCCGTTGAAAACCTACAGGCAGGCACAAAGAAATTTGATGAAAATATGGAAGCGCTAAAGCATAATTTTTTATTCAGGGGATATTTTAGGAAAAAAGAAAAACGGGAACAGGCAGAAGCACAACGATCACAAACAACGGCTCAAAAAAGGAATTAGTTTTTATTGGGTAGGTTCCTTGGTAACTACAGCACTTTCATCCGGCTTTTTTTCATCTGGCATAGTTGTAAATTCATTCATATAAATTCTGAAGAGCACAACAATATAACTTACCAGCAATGGACCAAATATTAAACCGATAAAACCAAAAAGACCCAAGCCAACTAATACCCCCAAAACAGTGATAACAGGATGCACATTGCCCATCTTTTTCATGATGGTTATTCTTGCGATATAATCAATATTGCCCGTCACGACAAGACTGTATATTAAAAGGCCCGTTGCATTCCATGTTTCTCCGGAGATATACATATAAATTACCAACGGCACCCAAACCACCATTGTGCCAACAACCGGAAAAAAAGCAAACACCCCCGTAAAAAATCCCCACAGTGCAAAT
>DASYQG010000687.1:0-7108 GCA_036005825.1 Chitinophagaceae bacterium
TGAAACATAATTTGGATTTGGATTATCTTTTTTGTGGTCGGGATCGACAATAATATAAACAGAAGCATTCTTAAGATTCGCAGCTGTGGGAGCAACATCAAGCGAAGAAAGTTTTGCTCCATATCTTTCAAAAATATTTCCCAGTGTACTAAACCCGGAATTGCTTCTTTCTTCCCATACATAATGCCAGTATGCATCTTTTCCACCTACATCTTTTCTTTTTTCACTATTGAAATAACGGTCGAGCAAAACAGTTTGCCCTTTGCCAACAGGAAGCGTTGGTAACATTTCAATTTCATTACTTGCAAGCAAAAATGCACCGATACCTTTTGGATCATTTACAATGACTGGTTCACTCATATAATATTCAAAACTTCCATCACGAAAAGGACTGCCACCAAGACCTGAAACTTTTACAGTACCCTGCAAATTCGTTTGGCCATTCTCAACTTTAATGAATCGCTTTACAATTCCATTATAGCCCTTTTTTGCTATTTCAAATTTTGCCGCAGGCAAATAACCTTTTCTTACTCCTTTAGCCACGGCGTACACGAACTGTGATGAAGCAGACGCTTCAAAATAATTTTTTTCTTTCCCCGGCCCATTGTAATTCATTACATCGTACCACAAGCCTGTTGTTTTATCCTGTTGCTTTTCTATTGCATTGACCAACCTGTTGAGTATATCGATCAATGATTGTCTTTTTGGATGGTTAGCAGGAAAATAATCCAGAACATCAACTAATGCATCAGCATACCAGCCCATGGCTCTCGCCCAAAAATTTGGAGAAGCACCCGTTTCTTTATTTGCCCATTGCATTTGTTTACTTTCATCCCATGCGTGATAAAGCAATCCTGTCTTTGCATCTCTTGCATGTTTTTCCATCCATATAAACTGGTTAGCAATATCATTGAACGCGGTGTCTTCATGCAATAGCATTGCATATTCAGCATAAAATGGCTCACCCATATATAAACCATCGAGCCACATCTGATAAGGGTAAACTTTCTTATGCCAGAAACCTCCTTCGTTTGTTCTTGGATGGCGGCGCAACTGCTCCCGCAGCAATTGTGCTGCTTTCAGGTATTTTTCCTTCTGTGTTACCCTGTAAAGTAATAGGAGCAGTTTACCATTATTTACATGATCAAGATTAAACTCATCCGCTTCATATCCTTTAATGCTTCCATCATTTTGAACAAAATAATCCATCTTCTGCTGGATAGAATTAAAATATTTTTTATCTCCTGTTTGCTGCCATAGACCTTCAAACCCTTTTAATATGACACCCATATCATACGACCATTTTGTCGTGCCCCCGATCGGCAAAGAATCTTTCCAGATAGTCATGACGGTCGTGGCCACCTGCTCACTCAGTTTTTGCTGGGCGGTTGTTTGCAATACACAAATAGTAAATGCTATTGAAAAAAGTTTTCTCATTTGATCGTTATACTTTTTTCAGTTGCGCCCAGCTCATAAGTGATCTTTTCTTTCGCTTTGGAAGCATCTGTATTTTTTATTGAAATGTTTTTACTTCTTTCGCCATTAACTCTGAATAATAATTCAGCTCCATTTTTATACGTGATATTATCAAACACCAGGTTATCGCTCTGTACAATATCTACTACCGGGTCAGTTTCAGCGCTGATGATCTTAATATTTTTAAAAGATATGCCGCTTGCTTCCTGTACATCAATTCCGCTCTTTGCATGGAGCACCATATTCTCCAGCACAATATCTTTTACATGCATTTCAGGAAGACCTCTTACAAAAATTCCTTTTTCGGCTCCATTACAATACACATTGCTGATATGAAAATTCCGGAACTGCGGTGTCGTTTCATCAACAGGTTTAAATTCCACTTTAGGCAATTCTCTTTTTTCACCCGCTAATACAACAGGGTCTTTCGCCATATAATACATATCAAATAAAATAGCTTCGGCAGGAATATCTTTCATGTAAATGTCTTTAATGAAAATATTCTCTACAATACCACCACGACCTCTTGTAGTTTTAAATCGAAGACCAATATCAGTGCCGATGAATGTGCAGTTATTTACATAAATATTCCTGGCGCCGCCGCTCATTTCACTGCCGATCACAAATCCACCATGCGCTGCATAGACAGTACAGTTTCGGATAATAACGTTCTCTATTGGCATTCCTCTTTTTCTTCCTTCAGCATCACGACCGCTTTTCATACACAGTGCATCATCACCAACATCAAACACAGAGTTCTCGATCAATACATTTTTGCAACTCTCTGCATCTATACCGTCGCCATTCTGTGCATACCATGGATTTTTTACAAATACATTTCTCACCGTCAAATTCTCACACATTAGAGGATGCAAACACCAGGCTGGTGAATTTTGAAAAGTTATTCCTTCGAGTAAGACAAGTTTACAACTGGTAAGCAATAACAAATTTGGTCGCAGGAAATCTTTGATGCTTTGATAAAATGCGACATTTTTTTCAGAAGAGATCGCACCGGGGTTTTGCATCTTTGATCCCTTCATGAATCCTTCAGAGGGATACCATGTTTTTTTATCCTCACTCAGTACACCACCAGATTCTACTTTCTTTTTCCATTGGCTTTCGGTAAGCTTATCAGTTTTTACTGCACGCCATACATCTCCGTTGCCATCAATGATCCCTTCACCAGTTATACCAATGTTATTAGCGTTAGTTGCCGAAATAGGTGATTGATTACGCATCTGCGGTATCCCCTCCCAATTTGCTTCAACAAGAGGATATTCATTTTTATCAGCGGTAAACAATAACGTAGCACCAGCCGCTAAATGAAGATTGATATTGTTTTTTAAAACTATGGGCCCCGTTAACCACAAACCTGGTGGTACCAATACAACGCCTCCGCCCTTTTTGCTTAATGCATCAATTGTTGTATTGATACTTTTTGTATTTAATGTATTTCCATCTGCAACTGCTCCGTACTTCTCAATGCTAGCAGTATCTCTTTTGAAAACAGGTGATTTTATAACCGGGAGTTTTTCTTTTTGAGCAAATGCAAAAAGAGAGGCAATCGTAAACAACTTTAATAGGACAACCTTTTTCATGTGGCAATCTCAGGCTTTAAGGGTTTAATCGAATTACAATTCTACTTTATTATTCCCTGTTAATCAGGGTATTCAGGTTTATTTATTTACGCAAACGATGCCGGGAACGGTACCGGGGAAACTCGATGTTACTATGCGCCGAATCAATTCTACTCCTGCTTAGTTACTGGGTTATTTTTATAGCTTGTCTTGCCAGCAATTTCCAACCATCTTTTCCCTTTTGCCAGATCAATAAAACTTTTAAATGAACTTCAGCGGGTTTACCGCCATCATTTGTTTTTGCATTTAAAGTATGACGAACTATGGCCAATTTATCACTGATGGTGATAGTTTGTTCGCTCAGATCAATTGTTACAAAATCAGATGAGCCATTCGTAAGTTTCTCCACAAATTCTTTTTTGTCATCAATGTGACCACTGCTGTGTCCATAACTGAGTTTTTCATCCGTTAATTTTTCTAACACGGATTTATCACCATTAACCATTGCACTGCGCAATTGTTCTACTGCATCTGCTACAGCTTTTTCATCTTTTGTCTGTCCAAAAGCAATTGCATTAAAAAAAAGAAATGCGATCGTCCCGAAAAATAATTTCTTACCCATAATTATTAATTTAAAATTTTGTTAGTCAGCTTCTGTTCGCAGGTTGAACTTCTGTTGCGACGCACAGCCTGCACTGAGCGAAGCGAAGTGTTCATCTTCAACAATTCTATTTTACTTTTCAAAATGTATCCAATCTATATCAGCAAAGCCAGCATCATTTGTAATATTTGTTCTGCAACAAAACATTCCAACCTTCGCCCCTACCCAACGGCCGGGCTTTGCTGTAAAAGTTTTTAAAAGATGGCCTGAATCTTTTTCTGTTTGATAACTGAAATCGCAGACACCTCCTTTACTAACTTTTACTTTCAGATAAAACTCATTGCCACTTACTGGCATACTTGAAACTTCTATTTCAGGTTTGTTTTTATCTGCATTGATATTTTCTGATTGCACAATATAAGTCCCGTCATTTTTCTTAATAATTGAAAGTGCAGCATAATCGGTACCAAGAATAACCAAACCAAATCTCTCGTTTTCAAATTTTGGCTTGAATGAAACCTTCACAGTTGCCGAAAATTCTTCAGCCGGGAATTTTTGTGCAAGAATATTCGGATAGTTCCAAACTGATCCTATTGAATCGGGCTGATAAACCGAGAACATTCTTAAATAGCCATTCGACGTAAGGAAAGCCCAGCCTTCCTTTGGATTTGCCTGCCATTGCCATTGTAAACCAAATTTAGCTTCATTGAATTCATCACTGTCCTGAACTGTAGACCGGGGGTATTGCTTTCCAACGTTTGGTTTTTTATAGCTGAAAACTGGCTCACCTTTTCCATCGCCATCTTTATCTATGCCGATCACCGGCCAGTCTTTTACCCATTTCATTGGCTGCAAGTGGACAACTCTTCCATAAGCATCTTTATCCTGGAAATGCAAAAACCAATCTTCACCGGTTTGTGTTGTCACCCATGCTCCCTGGTGCGGCCCATTGATAATTGTTGAACCCTGATCCATCACTACTTTTCTCTCATAAGGGCCATAAACTTTTTTACTTCTTAGAACTAATTGCCAACCCGTACTAACTCCTCCTGCCGGGGCAAAAATGTAATAATAACCATTACGTTTATAAAACTTCGGGCCTTCGATCGTAGGATCCGATTCATGCCCATCATACACCATTATTCCATCACCGATAATGTTTGTCCCTTCCTTATTCATTTCTTTCACGATAATAATTGATTTAATACCTGCACGACTGCCTGCATAAGCATGAACCAGATAAGTTTTACCATCATCATCCCACAACGGACAAGGATCGATCAATCCTTTACCTGCCTCAATTAAAAATGGTTCACTCCATGGCCCCAGAATATTTTTGGCTTTTACCAAATAGATTCCAAAATCAGGATCTGGATAGTAGATATAGAACTCATTGTTATGATATCTGATTGATGGCGCCCAAACCCCTGCACCATGTTGCACTTTATCATAGATATCATATGGTGGCTGCTTTTTCAATGCATGACCAATGATCGCCCAATTCACCAAATCTTTTGAATGGAGGATCGGTAAACCCGGAATATGTGTAAAGCTTGAGGCTACCATATAATAATCGTCACCTACTCTTATTGCATCGGGGTCACTATAATCTGCATTTATGATCGGGTTTTTATAAGTGCCATCGCCATTGTCTGCTATCCAAACTTTTGAAATTGATTGTTGGGCTACGACTTTCAAAGAAAACAAGATCACTATCAGTAATGCATTTCTCATAATTCGATCACTCTTTTTTCTGCATTGCTTATATAAGCGGTCTCAATTATTTTTATCACGTTCAGTGCATCTTCAGGCGCCACCGGCGGGTCGGCATCATTGCGTATAGTATTATAAATTCCGTCGTAATAATCTCCATAATTACCTTTTAGTGATGGGATGTATTCCTTAATAACCTTTCCATCTTTTTCAGTATGCAATAAACCTTTTTGATCTTCTGGTTCTATTCCCCAATCTGCACTGCCAGGCTTTTTATGAGCCTGCAAATCTGTTTCCTGTACATCTGTTTTGTGTTTGATAAATGATCCAAGTGTACCATGAAAAATATAACCGGGCAATGCTTCACGTACATAATAGCTTGACTTCAACGTCACCCGGTGACTGGGATAAAAAAGTTTTAGATCAAAGTAGTCATCCACTTTTGACCCTGGACGATTGATAGTAATATCAGCAAATACTGCCACCGGCATTCCGAACAATTGCAGCGCCTGGTCAATTAAATGAGAGCCCAGGTCATACAATGCACCAACACCAAGTGTTGGTGTTTCCTTGTGTATTTTATAACTTAATTCAGGCACATACCTGTCATAATGAATTTCTGCTTCTACAATTTTACCAAGCCATCCTTCATCTAAAACTTTCTTTATAGTTCTGTAATCGCTATCATATCGGCGGTTATGGTACACTGAAAGTTTTACGTTTTTCTTTTTTGCCGCTGCAATTAATTCTTCCGCCTGTAAAACAGTTGCTGTAAAAGGTTTTTCAACAATTAAGTGCTTGCCGGCAAGAATGGCCTGCATAGCAAACTCAAAATGAGTTACACTGGGAGTATTAACAATAACCAGCTCAACATTTTTATCAGCCAGCATATCTTCCAGCGTTCTAAATGTTTTTACACCGGGATATTTTTCTTGTGCAAGATTTTTTGTCCTTTCTAAAACACCATAGAAATTAAAACCCGAATTGGCTGTAATAAATGGTGCATGAAAAACCCATCCGCTCATTCCGAAAGAACATAAAGCAGTATTGATCGGTTGCATAAAATTTATTTGATTGAATTTAACCAATTCCTTAATCTTTCAATCCAGCTATCATCTGTTGTTTTATTATACATGCCAAACCCATGGCCACCTTTTGGATAAATATGCATTTCAGCTGGGACTTTATTTTTTATACATGCCTGGTAAAAACGAATACTATTTTCAACCGGCACTGTAGCATCATCACCTGCATGTATTAAAAATGTCGGTGGCGTTGTTGCGGTTACCTGCAATTCGTTTGAGTAGAAATCTGTTTTCTCTTTTGTCGCATTTGCACCAATTAAATTATTTCGGGAACCTTTATGTCCAAATGTGCTGTCGAAACTAATAACAGGATATATTAAAATAGCAAAGTCAGGACGAGCAGAGGTCGTATCGTTGTTAGCAGCATCGGCTTTAAAATTAAAGTGTGTTGCAGCAGTTGATGCTAAATGTCCACCTGCCGAAAAACCCATGATACCAATTTTATTTCGATCAATGCCATACTGTATTGCATTTGCTCTTACCCAACGAATAGCTTGTTGTGCATCTTGCAATGGCGCTAAGCTTCTGTCAATATTAATTGAATCATCAGGCAAACGATATTTTAAAACAAAAGCAGTAACTCCCCATTTATTAAATTCCTCAGCGACTCTTGTTCCTTCTTTATCAAATGCGAGGATAGCATAGCTACCACCAGG
>DASYQG010000688.1:0-3635 GCA_036005825.1 Chitinophagaceae bacterium
GGTACCGATCGCATTAATTTTTGATCCCCGGGTTATAATCAATGCAGCAACATCAGCCCCGCTGAATGATCCTTTGATCAATGTACCTGGTTCAATAGTGAGTGTATGATTACCTACTATATATACAAGCCCTTTGAGAATATATGTATTTGCTTTACGGAAAGTAGTATCGGCATTGATCCGTCCTGAAACTGTAATTGTTTGCCCGGTAGTACCACCGCCACCGCCGTTGACAATAATAACTTCCTTTTCTCCATCCATTTCAATTTTCCTGCAACTTGTAATGAACATTGCTGAAATGGCTACCAAATAGAATATGTTCTTTTTCATTTTTTATTTTTTAAAGAGTTTAGTTTATAAAGGAGTAATTAAAGCTTATTGAAAATGTAGTTCCGACCTTACGCGTAAATCGATAGGCATCCGAATTTTTTTGGAATTTTGTGTTACTACTTGTATTCTGATAGAAATACTGAGTTTGATTAAGCAGATCGGAAATATTAAGTCTTAATTCTCCTGTTTTCTTTAAGATCTTTTTTGAGAACTGCAGATCAAATACAGGACGTGGCGCTTCATAAGTATCCGGAGTTCCTGCACCGGCGGATTTATCTCCGACGAGGTAGATCCTTTCCCCAATCTGATTAAATAATAAAGTAGCGGTGAATCCTGGTTTTTCCAGGTCATATAATAAACCAAAGTTCAAAACATAAGGCGATTGACCTTGCAGAGCCCTGTCGAGGTCAAAACCCAGGTCAATAACACGACTATAGATATAGGCTACGTTTCCCTGTAGTGTAAAATTTTTAAGTGCTCTTATAGAAGCAAGTTTCTTTCTGAATTCCAATTCTGCTCCGTAGGTATATGCCTCTTCTGGGTTCTGGTAAGAAAATGTGCTGGCACCACCACCACCTTCATTTAATAATTGTTCAATTGGCTTATCAAAATGTTTGTAAAAAACACCGAACGTAAATACTTCTCCTGATGCCGGATATAATTCATAACGCAGATCCGTATTAATAACTTTTGTTCTTTCAAGGTTCGGGTTACCCTGGACAGAAGCGTTCAATTCAAAATCGTAAAGGTTAAGAGAAGAAAGTTCACGTAACTCAGGACGAACTACAGTTTGAGAAGCGGACAATCGCAGGTTTGTTTTTGTGTTCATTTTTAAAGTAGCATTCACGCCAGGGAGAAAGTCAGTAACTCTTTTATGAGTGTGGCGGTCATCGTATGCTTTTACACTCCCGATCAGCTGGTCATAATCTTCAACTCTCAATCCCCAAACTACTCTCAGCTTTTCCGTAAACTGGTTATCAGATTGAAGGTATCCTGCATTCAAAATTGTATTTGCCAGGTAACGATATGTTTTACCAACTAATGCATCAAAGGCAAAAAGGTTACTGTTGGCAGAGCCATCTCCAAAATTTTCGGGTTTGAAAATATCTGCCTCGCCTAACTGTCTTAAAACATCATTGTCGGTATGAAGGTTATTCGCAAATAATAGAGCATCATACAACCTGTCTTTTATTTGCAGCATGTAACCACCCTTTACCGTTTGTTTATACCCAAGCCAGTTGTACTTATATGCCAAATCGCCACCAGCGGTATAGATATAATCGCTCAGGCTTTGATAAATGCGGCTTCCACTTTGTTGTGAAAGTGTATTTGCAATAACTGCCCTCCAGGGATCTGTTGTGTTAACTCTTGAATAAACCAACCTGCGTTGATCGGGAATATAACCATCCAGTATATTAAATGCTCCATACCATTTCAGCGTTAGCTGTTTTGCCAGGCCATGTTCTCCTGTAAGTTGGGCGGTAAAAAACACATTCTCTTTAAATGTCGCCTCCGATCCTGTTAAATAACTATCATTCCTGCTTACGTCAGTGCCATTACGCCGGGTAAAAGAATTGGTGGAGTTAACATTAATGATCGATTTAAGTGAGATCTTATTGAGCGGATTAAGCTGCATGGAAAGACTGCCCAACGCACCGGCAAAAATCTCGGTGCCATATCGTTGGTCATGCATATCGGTTTCTATACTTGCATTATAATTTTGGTCAATTACATTGCGCCTGTTTTGTATTTCATTGTTTTTCTTTGATTGGTTATAAATAACACCAAACGTGCCGCCTAATTTTTTACCAAATAAAGCTGTAATAAAACCTCCGTTTGCCTGGAATGCCATATTTAATGGAGCAGTTGTTTCACTCGGAGCCCATGCGTTTCTCATGCCTTTTCCAATGGCTGTTTTTGCTGAAGCAGGTAATATGCCAAATTCACTCTTAGTCGTATAGCCTTTCGGAAATCCTCTTTTACCATTATCAATTCCCAGCCAATCCAGATCGCCACCGGGAGTTTTATAAAAGCTGTTCCAGGTTGATTGCGTATTGAAACCAGTACCTATCTCAACATTGAAAAAGTTTTTTGACGGGATATCTTTTGTATTCACTTGTATTAAACCACCGGCCCATTCACCCGGATATTCCGGAACAAATGCTTTATTGATAATAATATTATCGATCATCCGTGCAGGGATAAGATCAAAAGAAAATGTTTTGCGATCAGGCTCGGTACTGGTTAATAAAATTCCATTTAGCATTGCCTGGTTATACCTGTCTGCCAACCCTCTTACCACAATAAACCTTCCTTCCATGATACTTGTGCCCGGCACACGTTTTAAAACTTCCCCGGTAGTTTTATCAGGCGACCGCCTGATTGTTTCTGCTGAAATAACAGAAGCAACTGTATTTGTATTTTTCTGAAACTGGATAAGAGATGCTGCTGTTTCTTTCCTGGCGGAAGAAGCGGTTGTTGTTACAGTAACTCCGTCTAATGTGTTCTTTGCAGATTCCACCAACATTACCTGTAGCTGGTTTGCCTGACCTGCTGCTACCTCTACATCATTAATGGTTTTCGTTTCATATCCAACTGAAGAAATAACAAGCGTATATTTTTTTCCAATTGCAAGTGTAAGGGTAAAGCTACCATCGACACCGGATATAGTTCCTGTATTCGAACCTTCAAATTTTATGGAAGCACCAACAACAGGTTCGTTCTTGCCATTCAGAACCTTGCCTGTAAGTTTTTCATTTTGAGAGAAGCTTAAAATAACCAGTCCAAACAGGGCCAAAAGCGTAAGCAGGGATCTTTTCATTTGCGTTTTAATTACCACGCAAAAGAAGCACCCGGCTATTATGCCTGCGTTAATGCCCGGTTATGGAATTATGACCACCGTATTAACTTAATGTTAAGCGATGTTAGAACCTGAATTGCAGCCGACAAGTGAAAACATTATCCTTTAGATCGGTTGTGTAACCGGCTAATTGTGTATTTTCATTTTCTACAATATCATAGTAAAATGTGAGCTTGGTTTGAGAATTAAAATAGTAAACATAGCCCACCCCAATTGTAAAATACTTAATGTCGGCTGCTGTCAAATTAGTTCCTGCTTTTCCAATTTCCGATTTACTCACTTTTATATTCGGATCATACCAATCATATTTCAACACCAACTGGTGTTTTGTATTGATAATATTCTGAAGAAAATAAAAAAATGCGCCGTCGAAGTGACGAACATAGGTAGGTGCTGGTACACCATTCGTATTGGGTAACGTACCTGGGTTGGTTGTGCTGGAAGC
>DASYQG010000689.1:0-7728 GCA_036005825.1 Chitinophagaceae bacterium
CTTCAGGCGCTTTTTCAGCAGCAGTGGAAGTTTCAGTAGCTGTGGTTGTAGTTGTTTCTTCCGTTTTTTTATCATTACCCGAATTACAGGATGATAAAAGCATAAGCATGCTTGCAGCAAACGAGGTTGCCAAAAATCTAACTTGTTTCATTTTAAGGAATTTAAATTTTAGGAATAAAAGATCAATAGAGAACGGGGAAGTTATCCGTGGGGTGCGATCGATGAATATAGGATTAGTGCTGCAGGGCAAATATGATGCCCGTCTTTCTGTGGATGTGTCGACCATGTTCAATTATCGCTGGTTTTTTGCTGCCATTCTTTGTAAAGGAATAAACCAACTGGTATAGGAAACCAGAAAGACAGAAGCCTGTAAATTAAAGTGACAATAGCGGCTGCACCAAACGGAAGAGCAAATGTTGTAAAAAAGAAAGTCATGCTGCTTTCATAAAGAATGAGTGAACCCGGTAAAAATGGTATCAGCGATACGATCCTTGTGCTTATCAAACCAAGCAGTACGACAAAAGGGGAAACAGGAATACCCAGGCCACTGAATAATGCATACAGTGTAAACGCATCCGCGGTAATTACCAGCAGGTGAAAAAGAAACACTTTCATTGCCTGTCCTTTATTTTTTTCAAGCAGCGCTAATACATTCACATCTTCATTTGAAATTCCCTGTTGCTCTATCTTTTGAGTTAACTTTTCAAATATCTTTTTAATAAATTTTACCTTTTGGATCTTTTTAAAAATAAGATCAATGAATTTTTTTCTGCCGGCAAATGCTATGGATGCCGCAAAAACAAGGTAAACAGCAAAGCCTATTGCCAGCGTGACCACAATAATGTGACGAACCTTGAAAAGAAACAGGCAGACCAATAACAATGTTATAATGATCACTTGCATGGCGGCGTAAAAGGTCAGCAGCTCTGCAAGGATCACTGAAATGATCTGCGTTACTTTTATCTTACTTTTTGACAGGAAATTAAAAATAAAAGTATTGCCACTGACGCCGGCGCTTGGCACGGTTTGACTAAAGAACAATGAAACAAGGGAGGCTTTAAGAAGATCCCATAACCCGGGAGCCTGTTTTATTTTATGAGCTGCTAATAAAAAGCGATAAATAACAGCCGTAAAAAAATAAGTGAAGAATTGTGAAACAATAGCTGCGATGAGCCAATAAATATTTACTTTCTTAAGCATCCTGATCTCTTTCCTGATCTCCGGAAAATAATAAACAACAAACACGATCAGCAGAGCAGAAAAAATAATAAAGAATAATCGTGAACGGCTAAAAAGCTTTTCGTTATTATCAGCAGGTTTGTCTTTATTGCCGGACATATCTAAATTTTGTCATGGCAAAGTTATACAGGAAGGATTTTTAATAAATTTAAAATAGTGACATAAATTCCGTGTTGCTTATCTAAAGTCTTATTTTCGGATCCATGAAACCGGTAATGACAGACCTATTAATTTAACAGTGAAAAAAGATGCTCATAAACCAGCATGGTATGTAATCAATGGCATTACTCTCTACAGGATAATTGCCGCGCCATTTTTACTTGTATTAATTTTTACCGGCCAGTACGAAATATTCAAATGGTTGCTCGCGGTAAGTTTTTTTACGGACCTGATCGATGGTTTTCTTGCGAGGAAATATAAAGTAACGAGCATACTGGGAACAAGACTTGATTCCATTGGTGATGACCTGACAGTACTTGTTGGCGTTATCGCATTGTTTGTTACAAGGCTGGAATTTATTAAAGAACAAAAATTCATCTTCCTCTTCCTTTTATTGTTGTTCATGGTTCAAACCATTTATGCTCTTGTCCGCTACGGAAAAATGACAAACTTCCATACTTATTTAGCAAAGACCGCGGCACTTTTGCAGGGCATTTTTTTGTTGGTTACTTTCTTTAGCGATGAACCTAATGTTATGTTATTTTATGCAGCAGCAATGATCACCATCCTGGAATTAATAGAAGAGATTATTCTCGTTAAACTATTACCGGCCTGGGAAGCAAATGTGAAAGGAATTTATTGGGTACTGAAAAGACAAAAACTTCAATAAGACTTTTTTCATGTTCTGTGTGTTTTAACATTATCACCTATCAGTGGGAAATAATGATCAGTTTCTGTTATTGGCAAATATTCATCTGTGTCGTATTAACGTTCCTTTGGTACACCTTCCCGATTCAATGTTGCTCTTAAATATATTAGTAACATTAAAAAAATTACAATTATGAAAAAGATCTTTACTTTATTAGTTGCTGTTGGTTTTATAACAGCTATCAATGCACAGACTGGTTCAAGGACTCGTGATAACCGCGATACCCGTGATCAGCAAACCGATCAAAGAGTCAATAACAACAAAGATGTTGTTATAAATGATGGCCGCTATGATAATGACGACCGCTTTGATAACAACTTCGGTTCTTACAACGGAAATATAAGGATGCAGATCGCCCGGGTGAACCGTAAGTACGACTTCAAAATTCATAAAGTAAACAACGATTACTTTATGAGACGTAATGAAAAAATGAGAGTGATCCGTTCTTTAGAAGCACAACGTCAGCAGGAAATAAGAATGTTGTATGCAAGGAACAACAAGAAAGGACAACATGATCGTGATTATGACTCAAATCATCGTTATTAATAAACAATGTAAACATTTTGTAAAAACCCCGCCCGGCGGGGTTTTTAATTTAAATTATTCCACGCAACTATAGCGATTTATGTGGTAACTTCTCAAAGTCTTATTTTATACATCAGCTGTCTTTCATTTTTATTTCCTAAATACCTCTTCAGCGGAAGGATCTGCAGCCTGTACATTTAACTTGGTTTGATATTTGTCTTACTTTATGGTGAAAAAAATAATTCTAATTTCCGTTATCAGCGTAGTTGTTATTATCAGCGGCGGCTTTCTCTATCTTAAGTACGGCGTTTTAAAAACAAACGATGTTAAACCTGATATTTCCGAGGCCTCATCAGTCCTGGATCTGCGCCCAGCCATTATTGCAAAACTTCAGCAATTGGTAAAAGATGGATCAGATGGATTATATACTTTATCAATAAAAAAAATAGATCCTGACCTGCTTTCATCAAAACTGGATGTTCTGGACGGGATCATTGCTGTTGATACAGCTGCCATGCAACGGCTTGATGAATCAAAAAAATTACCTGACGATATTTTCCGTATTAATTTTCATTCTCTTCATATTGATGGTATCGGCATCAGTGACCTGCTGAAAACAAAGAACATTGACATTAAAGCTGCTTATTTAGACGATCCCGTGATACACATTTATCATAAAGCCCGGTCATATAATAAAGAGGCAAATAAAAAAAATGACAGCCTGACGCTGTACCAGCGTCTAATGGGAGAGTTGGAAAAGATCGTTATTGGTTCTACCACTATAAAACATGGAACCCTGGTGATCCATGATGGTGGACATGATAACCACCCGACAAAGTTTAATGACATTTTTGTAAAGATGAATGATATCTTAATTGATTCTTCTACGCAATACGATAACAAAAGATTCCTGTTTGCAAAACATGCGTTGATCGAAACAAGCAATTATTCATTTGCAACCCCGGACAGTTTGTATTTTGTAAAATTGGGTAAGCTAAGCCTGGTTGGGGAAAAACATGAAGTCACAGTATCGAATGCAGAATTACAACCCCGCGGTAGCAGGCAGGAATTTGTAAAAAAATTAACCACCCGGGACGAAATGTATCATGTGGTGATGCCCAAAATTATTTTTTCCGGTCTTAACTGGTGGCAATTGATCAATAAAGAAAAAATAGTTACGGATAGAGCAGATCTTTATGGTGGAACTGTTTCGGTGTACTCCGATATATCCATACCAAAAGGGGATGCAGTACCTCTAAATCATTTCCCTCATCAATTGGTAATGATGATCCCTCAACCCGTATCCGTAACGGAGTTACAATTTCACAGCCTCAAAGTTGTCTTCACGCAATACAATCCTGAAACAAAATCATTGGGTACTGCAACCTTCAACAATATTAATGGTGTTGCAAGGCATATCACTAATATACCTTCTGAAATAAAAAGGTCCCCATCCACTTCATTATTTGCAAAAGGATTGCTTATGAATAAGGTGCCTTTATCTGTTTCTTTAAAATTCGATCTTTCAAGAGCAAAGACCGGACAATTTTCTGGAGAGGTGGAGATGGATACACTTGATAAAAACATTGTTAACCCGATCGCTGAACCATTGAGCCGCTTTACCCTTAAACGAGGGCAAATGCAACAAGGGATCATTCATGTAGAAGGAGATAATTATAATCTTCATGGAGCAATCAAATTTTATTATAATGATCTTCATATTACTCCTTTGAAAAGTGACAGCAGTAATGGCCAGCTTACAAGAGCTCACATGAAAAGTCTCTTAGCGAATTCCATTTATATAAAAAATGAAAACCCGCAGGGAGGAGAATTCAGGAATCCGGAATATATGGTTGTTCGTGATCACCACCTCAATTTTGTATCGTATATATGGGCCACGATCATGACAGGCATATTAAAAACGATCGGTGTGCCGGTAAGTCTTGCATTGGAAAAAAAATAAATTATCCTCAGTTTCTTTGGAGGCCACTAAACGACCTTCAATAGAAAGAAACGTCATGATACAGATGGCGACGGGATGTATTGTGCTAATTATGTGTTCCTTTCTGATATTATAATAAAGAATGTGCAGCCGGAGATTCTCCTTTTATTAATTTAACCTGATTACTTTTTGATTCATAGCCAGCATTATAATTCTCTAATTGAGAAGAGAATTTTTCACGAAAAGAGTCGCTGACTTCAGGCGCATAAATAATAGTATTGCCAGTATCGGGATTTTTTAAAATATCTATGAACGTAATTGAGGCAGGACTAGTTTCCCATACTATACAAAAATATCTGCCTGCCGTAAACACACCTGATGCAGCTGCATTAAATCCTTTTAAGAGTTCCAGGTTGTAAGAGACTGACGATTCATTTGCCGTTATACCTAATGTCTCGGTCTTATTAAGTGAATCAACATAAAGCTCAATTGCCATAAAGCGGTTGATTTAAATACTATTTATTAAACTTGGCGCTAATATATGCAGCCAGGTTCTCGTCACTCATTTTGTTGGAGGTGCTTTCCTGTGTAACTGTATTTTTAAACTGCGGTGTATCTGTCATGTAACGCTTTAACTGTTCCTGTGAGGTACCGGTGCCCGTCAAATGTACTTCTTCAGCGTTTTGCATGTGCGATAATATTTCTTTAAAGAATTTGTGCTGCAATGTTCTTTCGTCATTGTGTTGGTTTTTTTCACTGGTATTATGTTCAGCCCCTGCATTACCTGCAACAGCAAGTACAGTAAAATCTTCTGTCTCTGCAGTTGCTCTTCCTACTACAGTTGCATGATGAGTATCCATCCATACACCAAATTGTTTTTTGTTTTTTTGTGTCATGCTTAAAGATGTATTTATTTATCACCGTAACTATTATATGCTTCTAAGAATTAGTTATATAATTCACACATTAGGGGCAGGCACAAATTTATTATCTCAATTCTTCAGCACCAATCTGATTACGAAAGGTGGTAACCAAATTAAAAACCGTGTCGACCACATTCATCTTCGCATGGTTCTTGCTTTATCGTTTGTGCTTACACCTTTTAAATCCTGTCCCGGCTATTGGCGTCTTTCCAAAAAGAATAGTATTAATACGAGGCTGAACATTATTGGTATCATTTTAAAAACGGCTTCCTTTTGTTTTATTTTGTAAAGTCATGACCCCTTTTCTCCGCCTTGTCAAGACACTGCTTGTCCTTTGGATAATATTGCTATATCATCCTAAACTGTTTGCACAGGATTCAGTTATTTCATTGATCAAAAAAGCAAATGCGGCGCCTCCTCTCAGAAAGTTTTCTAATTCAGCGTTGGTGGAAAGGGCGGCTTCAAAACCACTATTGACACAAGGCCTTAATATCCCTGGAAATTTTCCAATGTTTCCATATTCGCCGACTGAAAGAATACAGGCCCCTTTGAATGCAGGCTGTACAGATTCATCGTTCTTAAAAGTATTTGAATCTGCTAACCGGGCTTATACTTTTTTTACTTCTGCGAAAACAAAAGATGGTGGTATTGTACTCGGAGGATATGGACGTAACAAACTAATCGGACCTCCTTATACCTCGTATGGAGTGATCACAAAATTTGATAGTGTTGGTCAGCATATATGGTCCAAAGAATTACGAAGTGATGTGATTCCCGGGGCGGGAATGTATATTGAAAGCATCTTTGTATTATCTGATGGAAGCATTGTTGTATCTGGATGGCATGACAATCCTTTGTCTGCCACTTTGCCTACACCCACGGTAGATCTTTTTATTGCAAAGCTGACAGCAGGCGGCGCACTTGTGTGGTTGAAAACATTTCATTCATTAATGGGAAACGGTTGTACTACCAGTAATATTCGCTATGTATGGACAGCAGAAGGAGCTAATGGAGACCTTTACTTCGGAGGCACCATACCCAACTGTCCTGATCCAAGATATCTCGTGGTATTTAAATTGGATAATGCTGGAAATCTTTTATGGAAATATAATTTTACCGGCCATTTTACAGCATCTTATTGCATGGGCATTTTTTATAATGGCAGTTCTGTAACTGTCCTCAATCGTGGTGATGGTTCTTCCCCAAACAGTGTTAGTGTTGACTTTGTACAATTGAATTCATCAACGGGCGCCTATATATCACATAAGAGCTGGGAACCCGATCTTCCGTTTCCAGCAAATTTTTATGCAGGTCTGTTAAACTGGACGCCAACTGTTGTGAGATTAAACAATGGAAATTATTGTGTGTATGGGAATACTTTTGGTGATTTTTTTAATCCTTTTAATAACCTGCTTCCGCATTTTTCTGTACTCGATTTCAACAGCAGTTATGATTTTGTAAAAGGGTATACGATCAACTCTACACTGGCTACAAATGCTTATGAAAGCAAGATCAAGGTGGACAGATTTGGCAAAGTGATCTACGGCATGTCGCTACAGCTAACCTATCCTGATGAGATCAAGTATTATGGAATTGCAGATAATGGCGTTATCCTGCATCAGCGAAAAAGAGATTTAAATGGTCTTGAAGAGTTCTATGATAATGCCGAGTTGTTTGATGATGGCTCAGTAGTTTATATAAACAACCTTGCCACACAGGGACAGAGTAATTTTTATCTCCATTATTCATTGATGCATGTTTCTGATACCGGCAGTCAATGCCTTGGGTTGATTGATAACTTTTCAAGTATTACACCAATAATTTATAAACCGAACAACTTTGCCTGGACAGCTCCTAATCCCAATCCTCTTATCAGTACCAGTAATCAAAACAACAATGTGGTCCCGCTTGTATATACCGCTTCGCCTCCTTGTTATCAAACTACGTTTTGTGACACACTGAAAATTCATGGAGATACTATTTTATGTGACCTCCTGCAGGACATGCTCTTTACTGCTTTTAAAAACTCTCAGTGCGGAGCAAATGTGAACTGGTCAATTGATACTTCTGTTATTCAGTCATTCCAGGTCATTAATGACACATCAATATTGTTACGGTTCAATCAGCAGTGGCAGGGGCGGTTGTACGCAAGCATCAGGACATCCTGTGGTGAAATTAAAGATTCACTTTTGATCAATATTGCATCCTCACCGGGTCAGGTAAATATCGGT
>DASYQG010000690.1:0-2540 GCA_036005825.1 Chitinophagaceae bacterium
TCCCAAGATTGACCAGTATCTTTTTTATTTCATTTTCGATCCTGTTCAGATCGTTACCAATATGATCGACCAGCAGCATCAAAGCCTTCCGGGAAATTTCATAGCCGTGATCACGAACGATTTCTTCTGTCCATTGGGGAAGCTGGTTTTCATAAATTTTTTTAGTTGAAAGCAGAACACCCCGATCTTTTAGCAGTTTTGCAAATTTTGTTCGGCCATCAATTTTCTTTTCTTTATATGAAACAACTAGAATAGTTGAATCCAATGGGTTTTCTATATATGACTCAAGTTTTTCAATGTCCCGCATTTGTTGTCCCTCTTTTAATAATACTACCTGTCGTTCGGAAAACATGGGATAACGACGGCATGCATTTATTACGTCGGGCCAGACCGCATCCTTACCGTAAAAGACCGTGAGGTTAAACCCGGTCTCTGATTCGCTAAGAATGTTATTCTCGGCATAGTTCATAACCTTATCAATAAAATACTCTTCCTCACCTTCCAACCAGTAAAAAGGCTTGAAAACTTTTTTTTTCCACTCGGTAATTATCTTTTCATGCGACATAAGGCGCTAAATTACAAGGATTCACAAAGAGAATCATGAATATTTGTTGACATTGCTATTTTAATTTTTTTCGTTTTTTGGCATGGTTTTTCTTTAAAGAGGTTTGACACAAAATTGTGATCCTGTTAATAACTAATGCTACTTATTTTGAGCGATTCCAATTTATTTTGAAACTGTAAAATTCAAATAAAAATGACAAACACAAATTATCCATCTGCTTCGCCTACAACAACACCGCAGAGAAGCAGCAATTCAAAAAACATCGTTATTGGCCTGCTTGCAGTTGCCCTGCTTGGTTCATGGGCTTATTTTCTAATGAAAATAAACAGGTCAGACAAAGAGATCCTTTCAAAAAGTGAAGAAGGAGTTCATTATATGAGTCAGCGTGATTCATTAGAATCTCTTTACAAGTTCACACTTGATAAGTACGATTCAGTTACCGTTGCTAACAATGACCTTTCTGGTAAATTGACCGGTAAGCAATCTGAGATCGCAAAATTAAAAGGTGAGATCAACGGCATTTTGAAAAAGAAGAATGCTACAGCATCAGAACTTGCAAGAGCAAAAACATTGATCGAAGAATTGAATTCACAAATCGAAACTCTTCAGGCTGAGAATGCAAGGCTGACCGGTGAAAATCAGACATTGACCACTGAAAAGGCACAGCTTATTGTAGAAAAAGATACTTTAACAGCTAACCTGAATACGACACAGGCTGAAAAGAAAGTATTAGAAGAAACAGTTGATGTTGGTTCTACTTTCAGCGCAAGCAATATCTCAATTACTCCCATGAAGCAAAAGGGTGATAAAGAAAAAGAAACTACTACCGCTAAAAGAGTCGACAAACTGGTAGTATCGTTTGATGTAGAAAACAGAATTGCAAAAAGCGGCCCGGCTGATATGTATATAATTGTAACATCTCCTGACGGAAAAGTTATGTCTGAAGCTAATGGCGGAACATTTACAACAAGAGAAGAAGGTGACAAGACTTTCACTTCTAAGCTTACAGTTCCTTATGAGCAAGGCAAGCGTCAGAACGTTCAGCTTCCTTTGACACAAGATAAATTCCAGGTGGGTGATTATAAGATCCAGGTTTATCATAACGGTTTCAAAATAGGCGAAGGCGTAAGAACATTGAAGAAAGGTGGATTATTTAGCTAATCATATATAAAAATTGTCGATCCAATATTCACTACAGTCCCCCGATTAAATCGGGGGACTTTTTATAATGTCATATGTAAACCATCCTGGCATTTTTCCACATACGCACTTCTCTTGTTTATTGTTTTCAATAATTAGTTAGCTTGACCCCCCGAATGAGAGATAATAAATCGATCCTCCTGGCCCTACTTGCCGCCGGTCTTGTTATAACCTGGGTTTATCATTTATATGATAAAAACCAGTACTCAAATCATACAACAGAGGTTTTTGTGAAAGATTCATCTGCTGTGGCAAAAGCCGTTTCCGATTCACTCAGAGGTTTTTTTATCCATACGCTGGATCAGTTAGACCCGGCAAGAATTCAGGTCGATTCTTCAGCAAGAAAGTTGTCAGATAGTGTGTGGACGCAAAAGCTTGCAGCAGTAGATCAACTCAGGATCGATATTCGTCATATCCTGGAGCAAAAAGATATTTCACAGGAAGATCTTGGCACTGTTAAAGTAAAAATTGATACACTTCAAGCAAGAATGATCGAATTGGAAAAAGAAGGTGCAATACTGAATGATGAAAACAAAGGATCCATTGGTGAAATGACACAGCTCAGTAATGATGTCAATACACAACAAAACAAAAAGAAAGAGACGGGAGAAACTAAAATTCAATCAAAAAAAAATAATAACGTTCCTCTTTTTGTTGCATCAGGTATTCGTTTTGCCGCTTATAAAGTGCAGCCTGATCAAAAGGAAATTGAAACCACGCAACAGGATGAGGCGAATAAATTCATATCGTCATTTACAGTAAAGAACAGTGTTGC